>NZ_JBVHYH010000004.1:95922-165592 GCF_055569135.1 Kitasatospora sp. NPDC029367 | reverse complement strand
CGAGGGGCGGGGTTTCGGCCACGTGTGGCGGGGAAACCCGCCCACCACCCTTTCTTCCCCCCCCCCCCCCTCCGTCCCCCCCCGCTGGGCGGCCGGCGGCGGGGCGGCCGCCGAGGCGGCCGCGCTCCACCTACCGATCCATCCGCCGTTCCCGTCCCCGCCCGCCCCGCGCTCACCACTCTCCACTCAACTCCCGTACGCTGCCTCGCCGTACGCGGATCCAGCCGCTCCGGACGGGCCCCCGTGGCCGATGGCCGGCGCGGTGCCCAGGGGGCCCGATGGATCGCCCTATCCCGACGAGGAGAACGACGACGTGCGTCGCCGTACGTTCCTGGCCGGCGGCACGACCGCGCTGGCCACCGTGATCGGCATCGACCGGCCGGCCGCCGCCGGTTCGGCCGCCCCTGCCGTCACCGCCACCCGCCCGGGCTTCGGCCCGGCACCCGGCCGATCCGCTTTCCCCGGTGCGGAGTTCACCGCGCCCGCACTGCACGGCGCCGATCCGGTGGTGCCCGGGCGCCCCGGGCCGGTGCCGCCGCTGCGCAAGGTCGGCGCCGCCGAGGTGTTCGGCGTCGAACAGGCCGTCCGGGACATCAGACTGGCCGACGACGCCCACGG
The DNA here is from genome assembly GCF_055569135.1 of Kitasatospora sp. NPDC029367. Classification (NCBI taxonomy): domain Bacteria; kingdom Bacillati; phylum Actinomycetota; class Actinomycetes; order Kitasatosporales; family Streptomycetaceae; genus Kitasatospora; species Kitasatospora sp. NPDC029367. The sequence continues at coordinate 164,974 of NZ_JBVHYH010000004.1, read as the reverse complement.
CGCGGACGCCCTGTACGAACTCGCCGGGCAGTCCCTGCGCACCGCCTACGTCCTGCTCAACGAGGGCGAGTACAGCGCCGAGACCGAGCGCCGGCTCCAGGCCGGGGCCGGTGAACTGGCCATCTCGGTGGGCTGGTTGGCACACGACTCGAACCGGCTGGCGGACGCCCGCTCGTTCTACGCCGAGGCGCTCGCCACCGCCCGGATGGCCGGGGACTCCGCCCTGGAGGCGCACGTCTTCTGCAACAGCGCCTTCCTCGCCCGGGACGCCGGACGCCCGCGCGAGGCGCTGCGCGCCGCGCAGGCCGGGCAGTCCGCCGCCCGGGAACTGGACTCCGCCCGGCTGCTCGCCCTGCTCGCCATGCGCGAGGCCGGCGCCTGGGCCGTGCTGCGGGACCGCGCCAGCTGCGAACGCGCGATCGGCCGGGCCTACGCGCTGTTCGACCGGGGGCCGTCGGAGACCGACCCGGAGTGGATGTCCTTCTTCGGCGAGGCGGAGATCGCCGGGCTGCAGTCGCAGTGCTGGTCCGCCCTGGAGGACTGGGACCGCGCCAGCGAGCAGGCAGCGCTGGCCATAGCGCTGCAGGAGCCGCACTTCGTCCGCAACCGGGTGCTGTACACCGCCGAACTGGCCCACGACCGGCTCGGCCGGGGGGACTTGGCGGGGGCGGCGCACCACGGCTCGGCCGCCGTCGCGCTGTTCGGCGAGGTCCGCTCGGCCCGGATCCGCAGCATGCTGGCGGACACCGCGGGGCGGCTGCGGCAGCACGCCTCGGTCGCCGAGGTCCGCCGCTTCCTGATCGGCTACGACCGGGTCGCGGCGGCCTGAGCGGACCGACGACCGAACCGACGGGTCGTCACCCGGTCGTCACCACAGGCCTCAGTGGCCGGCGTTCAGCCCCTCCAGGTGGGACAGGTCGTTCCATACCTCCACCGCCGGGGCGCCGTACTCCCAGGACAGCACGCACAGCGCCGCCGTACCGAGCTTGAACCGCTGGGCGAACTCGGGCGGCAGGCCCAGCCAGCGGGCGGTCAGGATGCGCAGCAGGTGGCCGTGCGCGAACAGGACGACGTCCCGGTCGGCGCAGTGCATCTCGGTGGTGTCCGGCTCCGGGACGCCGTGCTCCGCGTTGAGTCCGGCCAGGAAGGCGTCCACCCGGGCGGCGACCTCGGAGAGCTTCTCGCCGCCGGGCACGCCGTCGCGCCAGATCAGCCAGCCGGGGTGGTCGGTGGCCCGGATGTCGACACCGGTGCGGCCCTCGTACTGGCCGTAGTCCCACTCGAGCAGTTCGGGGCGGTCGACCGCGCGGTCGCCGAAGCCGGCCAGCGCGCAGGTCTCCTTGGCGCGGCCGAGCGGGCTGGTGTAGACGAGCGCGTCCGGCAGGCCGTTCCAGGGGGCCTTGGCGAGCCGGGCACCGAGCGCCCGGGCCATCGCCCGGCCCTCCTCGGTCAGCGGGATGTCGGTGCGGCCGGTGTGGCGGCCGGTGGCCGACCACTCGGTCTCACCGTGGCGGACCAGCACGATTCGGGCGGGCATGGCAGGCTCCTCGCAACGGGGCGGTCAACGGTCGGTCTCACCCTTGAGCACCGGGCTCCATGATCCCCCACCCGCTCGGCGGCCACGATCGCGGGCCCCGGCCGCCCCGGTCCCTGTCCCTGCCCCGCCCTGGCCCCGGCCCCTGCCCCGGCGCGGCTACGTGCCCCGACCCCGGGCCGGGCCGAGCCGACCCGGTGGTCGCGGCCGGAACGAACCGGAACGGGCCGGAACCGCCCGGTCCGCCCCGCGTTGTCGGACCCGGATGCGACACTGGGCCGCACCATGAACGTCTCGACGAACGTCCCGCTCGGCGGGCCCGCTGAGCCGCTCGCCCTGCGGCTCGCCGAGCTGCGCGGACCGGCTCCTCAGCGCAGTCTGAACGCCCGCTCCCTCGCCGCCCTGGCCGCCAACCCGGGCTGCCACCGCCGCGCCGTCCTGGACGCGGCCGGAGTGGACAAGTCGGCGCTGGCCGCCCGGCTCGGCCGCCCCGCCCCCTTCGGGCAGTCCCCGTTCGCGATCGCCCGCGGCCTGGTCTTCGAGTCCCGGTTGAAGGCGGACGACCACGCCGCCCTGCTGGAGCCGCTCCGCACCCACCTCGGCGTCCCCGCGGACGACCGGACCCCGCTGCTGGTCCCGGACCTGCTGCACCGCTCCGGCCCGGCCGTCCGCGCCGACCGCACGGCCGAGGCACTGGCCCTGGCCGCCGCCGACCCGGACGCCTGGACGCTGCTGGACCACCCGATGCTGAGGCTCGCGGTGGCCGGCAGCACCGCCTACCTGGAACCGGACGCCCTGGTGGTGCACGGCGGTCGGTGCACGGTGGTCGAGATCAAGTCCTTCCCGGTGCTGGACGGCAGCGCGGACCCGGCCAAGGTCGGCGCCGCCGCCCGCCAGGCCGCCGTGTACGTGCTGGCGCTCCAGCACGCCGCCGCCGCGGCCGCCGGGCTGCCGCTCAGCGACGACCCGTACACCGAGCAGCGGCTGCCGGGCAGCCCCCGCACCACCGTGCTGCTGGTCTGCCCGAAGGACTTCGGCAACCGGCCGACCGCGGTCGCCGTCGACGTCCGCCGCGAGCTGGCCACCACCCGCCGCCAGTTGAGCCGGATGACCGGCATCGGCCGGCTGCTGGAGGCACTGCCGCCCGGCACCGACTTCGACCTGGCCACCGACCAGGACGGCGCCCCGGCCCGCAGCACCGAACAGCTGACCGCCTCGGTGGAGGCGGTGCCCGCCGCCTACAGCCCGGACTGCCTCTCCACCTGCGAACTCGGCTTCCACTGCCGCGCCCGGGCCCGCTGCGACGACCGGGTCGAGCAGCTCGGCCGGGGCGTGCGCGGCGAGCTGGGCGCCCTCCGTACGGTCACCGAGGCCCTGGCCGCCGCGGCCGGCACCGCGGGCGCGGACAGCGGGGGCGGCGAGGTCAGCGAGGACAGCGAGGACAGCGACGGCGCGCACGAGGCGGCCCAACGCCTGGCCTACGCCGCCGCCCTGCGCGCGGAAGCGCTGGGTACGAAGACGCTCGGTACGGAAGTCCTCGGTACGGAAGCCCTGGGCGGGACGGCATGAGCCTGCTGACCACCCTCGCCCGGCTGGAGGCCGTCCGCAGCGGGCGGGCCGAGCCGCTGGCCACCGTCCGGCACCGGCACCTGTCGGAGCGCCCGATGGTGGTCGTCCCGCTGACCGCCGCCGGTGAGGCCGGCGCCCCGCTGGCCGTCATGCTGGGCACCGACCGGGACGCGCCCCGGCTGCACCTGGTGCCGCAGCCGCTCAACCGCACGCTCCGCTTCGACTACCTGGCCGCGCTGGCCGCCGACCTGCTGCCCTACCTGGAGTCCTTCGGCACGGACGTCGAACAGATCGAGGGCTCCGAGAAGGACCCGGAGACCGGCGAGAAGACCCAGGTGTTCCGGGAGCTGTGCACGGACGCGCCGCAGCTGATCGTGCCCAACAGCGCGGGCGTGCACCACCTCGCCCTGATCGGCCGCTCCACCCGCTTCCGCCGCACCGCCGAGGACGCCGACCCGGGCCCCCACCCCGCGCCACTGCGGGTGCCGCTGCTCGGCCGCTGGCTGACCCACCTCACCGACCGCGCCCAGGTGCCCGGTTCCAGCCTGCTGCTGCCGATGACCGGCCTGCTCGCCCGGCACTGGGCCACCGGCCAGAGTCACCTGGAGGACCAGCACCTGGCCGCCCGGCTGGCCTGGCACGATCCGCCGCCGGGGCTGACCGGGGCCCGGGCGGCCGAACTGGCCGAGTCCGCCCGCGACGAGCACGGCCAGCTGCTGCACCCGCCGGCCGGTCCGGCCACCGACCCGGCCTTCGACGAGGGGGTGCTGGCCCCGGCGATCGCCCGCTACGACGCAGCCGTCAACGCCCTGCAGCACAGCACCGAGCAGCGCGACGAGGCCGCCGCCGAGCGGGCCCGGGCGGCCGTCCGCGCGGCGGTCGAACAGCTGGAGCGGGCGCTGTCCGCCGTCCTGCTGCCGACCTGGCGGGACGTCTGGCGGGGCCTGGACCTGCTGCGCGCCCTGCCGCCGGCCGGCCACCTGGAGGAGCGCTGGACCGGCGACCGCTGGTCCTACACCGGCCACCGGGACCGTCTGGCGGCCGGCGAGCCCCCGCAGCCCCGGCAGGACGACGCCGTCACCGCGGCCCGCAAGCTCGCCCAGCGCGAGCGCGAGCAGGCCCGGCTGGACGTCCAGGAGGCCCTGGACGACCCGCTGGCGATGGCCGAACACCGGCTCTCCGGCGAGGCGTTCAGCGGGGTGGTGACCGAGGTGGTGCCCGACTACGACACCACCGGCCGCTCCCCCAAGCCGCGCCCGCTGGTCACCCTGCGCACCACCGACCGCCCGCACGCCGACCTCGGCCGGGAGGCGCACCGGGTGCACGGGCCGACGGCGCAGAAGGCGCGGATCGTGGCGGTCGATCCGGCCGAGGGCACCATCACGCTGCGGGTGCTGTCCGGCATGGGCCGCAAGAAGGAGCCGGAGCCGGGCAGCCTGCCCGAGCCCGGCGAACCGGTCACCTTCACCCTTTTCGAGCTGACGGTCCGCCAGTCCGCGCCGCTGCCCGAACCGGACGACACCCCGTGGACCCACGGCGGCCCGCCGGGCGCCGCCCCGGGTGCCGCCACCGCCGCCACCGCTACCGCCGCTGTCGCCGTCGAGGAGTGGGAGTGATGACCGAACCGATCGAGGCGCAGTCCCCGGGGGCGGCCGCCGACGCCGCCGTGGCCCGGATCCTGGCGGCCACCGTCCACCCCGCGGTCGGCGCGCCGCGCGGCGTGGTGGTGGACTCCCCGCCCGGCGCCGGGAAGTCGACCCTGGTGGTACGGGCGGCCCGGGAGCTGGTGGCGGCCGGCGAGCGGCTGATGATCGTCGCCCAGACGAACGGCCAGGTGGACGACCTGGTCGGCCGACTGGCCGAGAAGGCGCCGGAGTTGACGATCGGACGGCTGCACGCGGCGGACTCCCGGCCCGGCCCGGAGGTGCTCGGGCACGCCAATGTCACGCCCTCCGACAAGGTCGCCGACCTGGTCGAGCACGACGTGGTGATCTCCACCGCCGCGAAGTGGCAGTGGGTGCGGGCCGAGGCGCCGTGGCGGCACGCGATCGTCGACGAGGCCTACCAGATGCGCTCGGACGCCCTGTTGGCGGTGGCCCGACTGTTCGAGCGGGCGCTGTTCGTCGGCGACCCGGGCCAGCTGGACCCGTTCACCGTGGTGGGCACCGAGCAGTGGGCGGGCCTGTCCTACGACCCCTCCAGCAGCGCGGTGGTGACGATGCTGGCGCACAACCCGCAGATCGAGCCGCACCGGCTGCCGGTCTCCTGGCGACTGCCGGCCAGCGCGGCGCCGCTGATCTCCCGGGCGTTCTACCCGTACACGCCGTTCCGCTCCGGCACCGGCCCGGACGACCGCGGGCTGACCCCGGCCGTCCGCCCGGACGGCTCGGCGCTGGACGCGGTGATCGACCGGGCGGCCGAGCACGGCTGGGCGCTGCTGGAGCTGCCCGCCCGGCACACCGTGCGGACCGACCCGCAGGCGGTGGCCGCCGTCGCGGCGACCGTGCGGCGGCTGCTGGAGCGCGGGCTGACCGCCCGCTCCGAGCAGGGCGAGACGCCGCTCACCGCGGACCGGATCGCCGTCGGCACGGCGCACCGGGACCAGGCGGCGGCGGTACGGGCGGCCCTGCTCAAGGTGGGTGTCCCGGTGGACGGCACGGCCGGGCCGGCCGTCACGGTGGACACCGCGAACCGGCTGCAGGGCCGGGAGTACGACGTCACCGTGGTGCTGCACCCGCTCTCCGGACGCCCCGACGCGACCGCCTTCCACCTGGAGACCGGCCGGCTCTGCGTGCTCGCCTCCCGGCACCGGCACGCGTGCATCGTGGTCGCCCGGGCCGGGATCGCCGAACTGCTGGACGAACACCCGTCGACCGAGCCGGTCCAACTCGGGGTCCCGGTGGCGTTCCCGGACGGCTGGGAGGCCAACCACCAGGTCCTCCAGCACCTCGGCGGCCACCGGGTCCACCTGAGGTAGCCGGCCGTGGACGGTCAGTCCTCGGTCTCGCAGACCGCGAAGGCCACCACGGACCCGTGCGCGGCCTGGGCGCTCCAGCCGGTGGCGTCGGCGGTCGGCCCGCTGGCGCGCACCGGCCCGTCGGCGTCGGGCTGGAGCCGGTAGCCGCCGCCGGTGAGGTGGGTGCCGCTCGGGCAGGTGGCCGTGGAGGTGCCGCCCGGGCTGCTGGGCGGCCCGGTGACGACCTTGGCCGTCTCCGCCGCGGCGGCGGGGGCGGCCGGGACGAGGAGGGCGGCGGCCAGCAGGAGGCCGGTGGACAGTGCGCGCATGGTGGTGCTCCCGGTTCGATGGGCGGTTCTCGGTTCGGTTCTCAGCGGACGGTTCCCGGTCCGGTGGGCGGCCGCCGTATCCGGTACAACCGGTTCGCATGCGACCTGGAAGCGCGGCGCCCGGGTCACCGCCCCGGCGCGCGCCCCGGGAATAGCGCCTGCACGCGCACCGTTCCGCTACCGGCCGCCGCCGCGAGACAATGGACGACGGCCACGATCGGGCGGCGCGGCCCGGAGCAGCCCGCCGCCCTCCCTCACCGAGACCCCGGAGGTGTCCGTCCATGCCCGACTCCCCCGCCGAGACGCCCGAGCCCACCAGGCGCCTGCGCCCCGCGCAGCTCCTGTTCGAGCCGCAGGCCACCGAACCGGAGCCGGAACGATTCTTCGATTTGGAGTCGATCGACGACCCCGCCGAACTGCTGCGCCGCTCCACCGAGCTGGCCCTGGCCTTCCGGGCCGCCGCCGACCGGGCCACCGACTTCCAGGCCGTCGCCGCCGCACAGCTGGCCGACCCGCGCCGGTTCGACGCGCTGTCGGACACCGAGGTCGCCGAGCGGGCGGACTGGACCCCGGACTACGCCGCCAAGATGATCGAGTACGGCCGCGGTCTGCTCCAGCCGCGCCGCCACGAGGACTGACTCCCGCCTCCGAACCGGCCGCTGGCATATGCCAGCGGCGGAGGGTACGCGATCGCCCGTCGCCCTGTCCGGCGAACGGCGCTTTCCACCACACCGGGGGCGCGAACGGCGCAGGCTGCTGGGCGTGGACATCTGGACGCACCAGTCGGTGGAGTACGTCACCGTGGCCGGGGAGGCCTGGCTGGCCTCCGCCAGCGAGTACCCGCGCAGCATGCGCGCCCTCTGGGAGGCCCGCCCGTGGGCGCCCTCCGTACTGCCCTGCGGGCGGGCCTTCGACGTGATCAGCATGCCGTCGCTGTTCGGCCGCCGGGTGCTGGACGAGCTGTGGGCCTCCGGCCCCGGCTGCGGCCCGGTCGCGGCCTGTCGCGGGCGCACCCTGCTGTTCGTCCGGCCCGGCGCGGCGCCCCGGCTGCGCCGGCTGCTGGCCTGGGAGGAGTGGGCCCGGGACGTGCCGCCGCTGCTGTGCCACGGCAAGGGCGACGCGGTGACCGTCCCGTCGCTGCAGCGGATGGTGCACGGCCCGGACTCCCCCGGCCGGGGCACCGGCCGCTGGATCGTCGCCCCGGAGGAGCGGGAGCCCTGGCTGCCCGGGGCCTCGGTGGTGCTGTGGGCCTGTGTGCGGGCGGCGCGCGAGCCCGGCCCCGGCGTCCCGGCCGAGCCGGTCCTGGTGACCCGGGGGTGAACGGAGGGCGGCCGGTATTCGATTTTGGCTCGGCCGCCGGCCGCTGCTACAGTTTTCTCTGTCAGCAGGCGCCGCTAGCTCAGTTGGTTAGAGCAGCTGACTCTTAATCAGCGGGTCCGGGGTTCGAGTCCCTGGCGGCGCACAGACAGCCGGAAGGCCCCTTGCGAAAGCAGGGGGCCTTCCGGCGTTTCCGCACCGCGAACCTCGCGAACCTCGCGGACCTGGCAAACCTCGCGAGCCTCGCGAGCCCGAACGGGCAGCGCCGGGCCGCCCGCCGGAGCGGACGGCCCGGTCCCGGGCTCAGCGGCCGCGCAGCGCGCGGTAGCGGGCGACCAGCGCGGCGGTGGAGCTGTCCAGCTGCACGTCGCCCTCACCGGTGAGCAGCACCGGCTCGATCCGCTTGGCGAGCACCTTGCCCAGCTCGACGCCCCACTGGTCGAAGGAGTCGATGTTCCAGATCGCGCCCTGGACGAACACCTTGTGCTCGTACAGCGCGACCAGCTGGCCGAGCACCGACGGGGTCAGCTCGGCGGCCAGGATGGTGGTGGTCGGGTGGTTGCCCTTGAAGGTCTTGTGCGGGACGAGCTCGGCCGGCACGCCCTCGGCGGCGACCTCCTCCGGGGTCTTGCCGAAGGCCAGCGCCTGGGTCTGGGCGAAGAAGTTGGCCAGCAGCAGGTCGTGCTGGGCGACCAGGCGGTCGGGCAGGTCGGCGACCGGGCGGGCGAAGCCGATGAAGTCGGCCGGGATCACCTTGGTGCCCTGGTGCAGCAGCTGGTAGTACGCGTGCTGGCCGTTGGTGCCGGGGGTGCCCCAGACCACCGGGCCGGTCTGCCAGCCGACCGGGGTGCCGTCGCGGGTCACCGACTTGCCGTTGGACTCCATGTCCAGCTGCTGGAGGTAGGCGGTGAACTTGGACAGGTAGTGCGAGTACGGCAGCACCGCGTGCGCCTGGGCGTCGAAGAACGAGCCGTACCAGACGCCCAGCAGGCCGAGCAGCAGCGGGACGTTCTGCTCCGGCGGGGCGGTGCGGAAGTGCTCGTCGACCAGGTGGAAGCCGTCCAGCATCTCGCGGAAGGCGTCCGGGCCGATGGCGATCATCAGCGAGAGGCCGATCGCCGAGTCGTAGGAGTAGCGGCCGCCGACCCAGTCCCAGAACTCGAACATGTTGGCGGTGTCGATGCCGAAGTCCTGCACGCCCTGGGCGTTGGTGGACAGCGCGACGAAGTGCTTGGCCACCGCCTCGGTGCCGGCGCCCAGGCCGTCGAGCAGCCAGGCGCGGGCGGAGATCGCGTTGGTGATGGTCTCGATGGTGGTGAAGGTCTTCGAGGCCACGATGAACAGGGTCTCGGCCGGGTCGAGGTCCCGGACCGCCTCGTGCAGGTCGGCGCCGTCCACGTTGGAGACGAAGCGGACCGCCAGGTCGCGCTTGCCGAAGGAGCGCAGCACCTCGTAGGCCATCGCCGGGCCGAGGTCGGAGCCGCCGATGCCGATGTTGACCACGGTGCGGATGGGCTTGCCGGTGTGGCCCTTCCACTCGCCGCTGCGGACCCGGTCGGCGAAGGCGGCCATCTTGTCCAGGACGGCGTGCACGGCGGGGACGACGTTCACGCCGTCCACCTCGACGACGGCGCCGCGCGGGGCGCGCAGCGCGGTGTGCAGGACGGCCCGCTGCTCGGTGATGTTGATCTTCTCGCCGCGGAACATGGCGTCCCGCAGCTCGGCCACACCGGTGGCGGCGGCGAGTTCGCGCAGCAGCTCCAGCGTCTCGTCGGTGACCAGGTGCTTGGCGTAGTCCACGTACAGGTCGCCGACCTGGAGCGTGTGGGTGCGGCCGCGCTCGGGGTCGGCGGCGAACAGCTCGCGCAGGTGGGTCTCGCCCAGCTCGGCCCGGTGCTTGGCCAGGGCGGCCCACTGCGGGGTGCGGTCGAGCGGGGTGCGGGCGTCGGCGCGGGTCTCCGACATCGGTGGGTCCTCGATTCATCTGGGTGCAGAAACCGGCAGGGCCAGGCGTGGGGCCGGTCGTCGTCGAGCGGCTTCGCGAGGTCGTTGCGGTACGGGTGGTGCGCCGACTCCGTTGACGGCCTGCCCGGGTTCAGCCTATGCAACTCCGGAGGGGGTGGCGCACATTCCGGCCGGTCGGAGGCCGTGCCGCCGACCGGCCGGACTGCCCGTCACTTCCGTTGCACCCGCCCCTCGCGCCCCGTTCACTTCCGCTCGGAGCGCAGGTCCAGTCCGCGCAGCACGTGGTCCACCAGCTCCGGGTCGGCGCCGAGCTCGCTGCGGGCGACCAGCATCTCGCGGCGGGAGGCGGCGATCATCTCCTGCTCGACCTCGGCGGCGGCCCGCCACTGGGCGATCCGCTGCTTAGCCTCGGCGGCCTCCTCCTCGGCGTAGTTCTCCGGGCAGAGCCGGGCCAGCCGGTCGTGCTGACGGTCCCGCAGCCGGTCGGCGACCTCGGCCGGCAGCCGGTCCTGCTCCTCCAGTTCACCGAGCCGCGCCAGCCCGGCCTTGGCGGCGCGCCACCACAGCTGACGCACGGCCTGTTCGTGCGCGTCCTGGTCGATGTCCAGGTGCAGGCGCTTGGCCAGCCAGGGCAGGGTCAGGCCCTGCACCAGCAGGGTGAACAGCACCACGCTGAACGCGATGAACACCAGCCGGCCGCGCTCCGGGAAGTCGGCGCCGGAGTGCAGGGTGAGCGGGATGGCCAGGGCCAGGGCGACGGTGGCCACCCCGCGCATGCCGGACCACCAGAGCACCACGCTCTCCCGCCAGCTGAACGGGGTGTCCTCCTCGTCGCCCTTGCGCAGCCTCCTCGACAGCCAGCCGGCCGGCAGCAGCCAGAGCAGCCGGACCGCCACCACGACCGCGATGACCACGGCGGCGTCGCCGAGGAAGCCGGTCCAGCCGCGGCCCGCCTCCTCCAGCACGGTGGCCAGCTCCAGGCCGATCAGCCCGAAGGCGACGCCGGTGATCAGGATCTCGACCACCTCCCAGAAGGCGTTGCCGACCAGCCGGTAGGAGACGGCGTCCGCGTCGGAGGCCCGCTCGGCGAGGTAGAGCGCGCAGACCACGACGGCGAGCACGCCGGAGCCGTGGATCTCCTCGGCGAGGGTGTAGGCGGCGAAGGGCACCAGCAGGTTGAGCGCGACCTGCTGGGTCGGGTCGTCCAGGCGCTCGGCGAGCTTGGCGTTCACCCAGCCCAGCACTACACCGACGACCACCGCGAGCACGGCGGACAGCACGAAGCGCAGCACGGCGTGGCCGACCGAGAAGTCGCCGCTGACCACGGCCTCGATGGCGAGCGAGTAGATGACGATCGCGGTGACGTCGTTGAACAGGCCCTCGCTCTCCAGGATCGCCACCAGCCGGCGGGGCAGGCCGATGCTGCCGGCCACCGCGACGGCGGCCACCGGGTCGGGCGGGGAGACCAGCGCGCCGACCGCGATCGCGGCGGCGAGCGGCAGCGCGGGCAGCAGCCAGTGCACCGTGCCGGCCACCGCGATCGTGGTGACCACCACCAGGGCGACGGCCAGCAGCAGGATCGAGCGGGCGTTGGCCTTGAAGTAGCGGACGCTGGAGCGCCGGGCGACGGCGAAGATCAGCGGCGGCAGGACCAGCGGGAGGATCAGCTCGGGCTCGATCTTGACGTCCGGGATCTGCGGGACGATCGCCATGACGATGCCGAGCAGGGTCATCAGTACCGGCTGCGGCACGCCCGTCCGCCGGGCGAGGGGCATGGTCACCACGGAGGCGAGCAGCACCAGGAAGAACAGGGGCAGCTGACCCACGGGGAGGTTCCTCTCGACGGCGGACGGCTGAGCGCCGCCCAGGATAAATCTGACAATGCGCCCATTCGCGGGGACACGCCGAACGGACGCTTGACCTCAAGCGCACTTCACGTCCGAGGATCGGGGCGTTCGAGCAGCGGACCGGCGAGCGCCGGCCAGCGGCGGCGAGAGTCCGCGAGAGTCGGCGAGGATCAGCGAGATCCGGCGAGAGGAGCACCCCATGAAGGCGGTCACCGTACCGAGGTCCGGCGGTCCCGAGGTCCTGCGGGTCACCGACGTGGCGGACCCGGAACCCGGCCCGGGAGAGGTCCGGGTGCGGGTGTACGCCGCCGCGGTCCAGCCGGTGGACCTCGCGATCCGGGAGGGCTTCCGACCGCCGGGGCTGGTGGCCGAGGAGCCGTTCGTCCTGGGCAACGAGTTCGCCGGGGTGGTGGACCGGCTCGGGCCGGGCGCCGGGAACTGGCGGGTCGGCGACGAGGTGCTGGGCTTCCGGGTGCTGGGCTGCCAGGCCGAGCTGGTCACGGTGGACGCCGGCCAGCTGGTGGCCAAGCCCGCCGGGATGCCCTGGGAGCAGGCCGGTGCGCTCTCCGCCTCCGGCCAGACCGCCCACGTGGCGCTCGACCTGCTCGGGGTCGGCCCCGGGGACACCCTGCTGGTGCACGGCGCCTCCGGCGGGGTCGGCACCGTCGCCGTCCAGCTGGCCCGCTCCCTGGGCGCCACCGTGATCGGCACCGCGAGCGAGCGCAACCACGACTACCTGCGCGGACTGGGCGCGATCCCGGTCGCGTACGGCGAGGGGCTGGTCGAGCGGGTCCGGGCGGTCGCGCCGCAGGGGGTGGACGCGGCCTTCGACGCGGCCGGGCGGGGCGCGCTGGCCGCCTCCGTCGAGCTGGTCGCCGACCGGGACCGGATCGGCACCGTGGTCGACTACCCGGAGGCCGAGCGGCTGGGCGTCCGGGGGCTGCGGGGGCCGCGCACCGCCGAGCGGCTGGCCGAGCTGGTCCGGCTGTGGGAGGCGGGCGGGCTGCGGCTGGAGATCGCCGAGACGCTGCCGCTGGAGAAGGCCGCCGAGGCGCACCGGCTGGTCGCCACCGGGCACGTCCGCGGCAAGGTGGTGCTGACCGCCTGAGGCCCTCCGGGCCGATTGTGTGTTTCGGCCGCTGACCAGGTAATGTTCTCCACGTCAGCAGGCGCCGCTAGCTCAGTTGGTTAGAGCAGCTGACTCTTAATCAGCGGGTCCGGGGTTCGAGTCCCTGGCGGCGCACAGACAGCCGAGAGGCCCCTTGCGAGAGCAAGGGGCCTCTCGGCGTTCCGGCGTACCCCCCTCACCCCACGCCCCACGCCGCCGCGCCCGGTGGCAGGAAAGGTGGGGAACCGGTCATTGCTGCCGTCACGGGCCGGTGACAGGCTGACCGCATGAGAGCGCGCAGCGTGGTCGTCGTCCTCTACGACGACGTGCAGAGCCTGGACGTGCGCCGCGCGGGGTCCGCGCCCGGCGGGCGCGGACCCCGTGGCTGGTCAGCGGCTGGTCAGCGGCCGAAGTAGGCGTCGAAGTTCTTGGAGAACTCCCGGCCGCCGAACTGGTCCCAGTTGACCGACCAGGTCATCAGCCCGGCCAGCTTCGGCTGGGCGCCCGAACGCGGCACGTACGTCCCGCAGTTGGCCAGCTTGGTGAGGCAGTCCAGGGCCTTGTCCACCTCGGCCGGGGCGACGTAACCGTTGCCCGCGTTGGTGGTGGCCGGCATGCCGATGGCGACCTTCGAGGCGGGCAGCGGCGGGAAGACGTTGTTGGCGTTGCCCGCCACCGGGAAGCCGTTGAGCAGCAGGTCGGTCATCGCGACGTGGAAGTCGGCGCCGCCCATCGAGTGGTACTGGTTGTCCAGGCCCATGACGGAGCCGGAGTTGTAGTCCTGGACGTGCAGCAGGGTGAGGTCGTCGCGCAGCGCGTGGATCACCGGCAGGTACGCCCCGGCGCGCGGGTCCTGACCGCCCCAGGGGCCGGATCCGTAGTACTGGTAGCCGAGTTGGACGAAGAAGGTCTCCGGCGCCATGGTCAGCACGAAGCCCGGGCCGTACTTGGCCTTGAGGGTCTTGAGCGCCGAGATCAGGTTGACGATGACCGCGCTCTTCGGGTTCTTGAAGTCGGTGTCGCCGGTGTCGAGGGAGAGCGAGTGGCCCTCGAAGTCGATGTCCAGTCCGTCCAGGCCCCACTTGTCGATGATGGCCGAGACCGAGCTGACGAAGGTGTCCCGGGCGGCGGTGGTGGTCAGCTGGACCTGGCCGTTCTGGCCGCCGATCGAGATCAGCACCTTCTTGCCCTGGGCGCGCTTGGCGGCGATGGCGGCCTTGAAGTCGGCGTCGGACTCGACGGTGGGGCAGTCGGTGGCCGAGCAGCGGTTGAAGCGGATGTCGCCGGAGGTCGGGGAGGTGGGCTCGCCGAAGGAGAGGTCGATGATGTCCCAGGAGTTGGGGACGTCGGCCATCCGGGTGTAGCCCGCGCCGTTGGCGAAGCTGGCGTGCAGGTAGCCGACCAGGGTGTGGTTGCCGGCGGGGGTTCCGGTCGGAGTACCTGTCGGGGTGCCGGTGGGCGTGCCGGTCGGGGTTCCCGTCGGGGTCCCGGTCGGCGTGGACGTGGGCGTCGGGGTCGGCGTGGGTGTGGGTGTCGGCGTCGGGGTCGGCGTCGGGCTGGGGGCGCCCGGGCCGTCCAGCGAGACGTCGTCCGCGTAGTAGGTGCCCTGCCCGTACCAGCCGTGGGTGTACACGGTGGCGGTGGTCTGGTTGGCGCCGGTGGTGAAGCCGAGGCTGAGCTTCTGGTAGGCGCCGCCGGTGCCGGGCGTCCAGGTGCTGGGGCCGCCGCCGTCGACGCCCAGGTAGACGTAGGAGCCGTTGACCCAGGCGCTGAGCGTGTAGCTGGTATTGGGGGCGACGGCGACGGTCTGGGAGCACTGGGCGGTGTCGCCCGCGGTGGCCGCGGCGGCGAGCGCGTGGCTGCCGCCGTGCACCGGGCCGGTGACGACGCTGCCGGAGCCGCCGGTGCAGCTCCAGGGGCCGAGCGAGCCGGATTCGAAGCCGCCGTTGACCAGGAACTCGCCGGCCGAGGCGGCGGGCGCCAGGCCGAGCGTGACGCCGACCAGGGTGGCCGCGGCGAGGGCGGCGGCGGTGCCGGCGGCGAGGCCGTTTCTCAGGGTTCTGCGCATGCGGGTGCTCCTGCGGTGGCGCGGTCGTGGGGGACGTCCGAGGGCACGCCGGAGCACGCGCCAGTGGGGGGAACGGCCCGGCCTGGCACCCAAGTTGGACTAGACCACTGAAGTGGATCCGGCCGTGCGCTGTCAATGGTCCAGACCGGTGCGGGAGGGCCGTCTCCGGTTGCCGGGGGTGACACCCCGTCGAAGGATGGAGGAGTGACCCCGCCCGGCTACCTCCGCCACCCCCACCTGCACGGCGGCCTGCTCACCTTCACCGCCGAGGACGACATCTGGATCGCCCCGCTGGAGCCCGGGGCCGCCGCCACCGGCCGGGCCTGGCGGGTCGGCTGCGACCGCACCCGGGTCAGCCACCCCCGCTTCTCCCCCGACGGCACCACCCTCGCCTGGACCAGCTGGCTCGGCCTGACCCCCGAGGTGTGGACCGCCCCGGTCGAGGGCGGCGAGAGCCGCCGGCTCAGTTACTGGGGCAGCCAGGACACCCGGGTGCGCGGCTGGCTGCCGAACGGCGAGGTACTGGCCGTCACCTCCTTCCACGAGCCCTTCGGCCACTACACCTGGGCGCACGCCCTGCCGCCCGACGGCTCCCCCGGCCGCCGGATGCCCTGGGGCCCGGTCGGCGACGCCCAGGTCAGCCGGGACCGGACCGTCCTGCTCACCGGCGCCGCCCCGCACGAGCCCGCCGCCTGGAAGCGCTACCGCGGCGGCGCGATCGGCCGGCTCTGGGTGGACGGCGAGCTGATCCTGCCCGAGCACACCGGACACCTCGCCTCCCCCATGCCGGTCGGCGAGCGGATCGCCTTCCTCTCCGACCACGAGGGCATCGGCAACCTCTACTCCTGCCGCCCCGACGGCACCGACCTGCGCCGGCACACCGACCACGCCTCCTACTACGCCCGCGAGGCCGCCACCGACGGCACCCGGATCGTCTACCAGCACGCCGGAGACCTCTGGCTGCTGGACGGCCTGGACGCCCCCGCCCCGCACCGGCTGCATGTGCCGCTCGGCGGCGCCCGGGCCGGCCGCCGCCCGTACCAGGTCAGTGCGGCCTCCCAGGTCAAGGACCTCGCCTGCGACCGGACCGGCCGGGCCGGGGTGATCACCGTGCGCGGCAGCCAGTACTGGCTCACCGCCAAGGACGGCCCGGCCCGCGTCCTCGCCGACACCCCCGGGGTGCGCACCCGGCTGCCGGTGGTGCTCGGGCACACCGGCGAGGCGGCCTGGGTCACCGACGCCGAGGGCGCCGACGCGATCGAGGTGATGCCGCTGCCGGGCCACCAGGAGACGACGGCCCACCGCCACCGGGTGCTCGCCGCCGGCCGGCTCGGAAGGGTCCTGGAGCTCACCGCCGCCCCCGACGGCTCCCGGCTCGCCGCCACCAGCTCGGACGGCCGGCTGCTGCTGGTCTCCGCCGAGGACGGCGCGGTGCGCGAGCTGGCCGCCTCCGAGGACGGGCCGGTCGCCGGCGCCCGGTTCTCCCCCGACTCGCACTGGATCGCCTGGTCCCAGCCGGCCGCCGGGCGCTCGCTGCGCCGGATCCGGCTCACCCGCACCGACGCGCCCGCCCCGACCACCGACGTCACCGACGGCCGGTTCGAGGACGAGCAGCCGGTGTTCACCCGGGACGGCCGCTACCTGGCCTTCCTGTCCTGGCGCGGCTTCGACCCCGTCCACGACGTGCACACCGGCGACCTCTCCTTCCCGGTCGGCTGCCGCCCGTACCTCGTCCCGCTCACCGCCGACACCCCCTCCCCGTTCGCCGCGCCCGCCGAGGAGGCCGCCCCGCGCGGGGACGGCGACGGCGACGGCACCGTCCGGGTCGACCCGGCGGGCATCGGCGAGCGGCTGCTCCAGTTCCCGGTGATCGCCTCCAAGTACTCGGCCACCGACGCGGTGCGCGGCGGCCTGGTCTGGCTGCGCTGGCCGATCTCCGGCACCCTCGGGCAGACCTTCGCCAACCCCGACGACACCTCCGGCCGCCCCTCCCTGGAGCACTTCGACCTGGCCCGGGGCACCCGCACCACCCTGGTCGACAAGCTGGACGGCTACGCCGTCTCCGGGGACGGCGGCTCGATCGCGGTCTACTCGGCCGGGACGCTGCGGGTGATCCCGGTGGCCGCCCCCTCCGCCGGGACCAGCGTCGACCTGCGCCGGATCACCCACACCGTGCACCCCGCCGCCGAGTGGCGCCAGGCCTACCACGAGGCGGCCCGGATCGTCCGGGACCAGTTCTGGGACGAGCGGATGTCCGGCCTGGACTGGCCCGCCCTCGTCGCCCAGTACGAGCCGCTGCTGGACCGCGTCTGCTCACCCGACGACTTCGCCGACCTGCTGCGCGAGCTCCTCGGCGAGCTCGGCACCTCGCACGCCTACGTCACCCCCTCCCGGCGCGCCGAGGGCCCCGGCCTCGCCCAGCAGCCGCTCGGCCTGCTCGCCGCCAACGCCCACCGCGCCCCCGACGGCCGCTGGCTGGTCGACCGGGTGCTGCCCGGCGAGTCCTCCGACCCGCGCGCCCGCGCCCCGCTGGCCGCCCAGGGCGTCCGGGACGGCGACGAACTGCTGGAGGTCGGCGGCCGCCCGGTGGACCCGGTGCGCGGCCCGCTGCCCCTGCTGGCCGGCACCGGCGGCACCACCGTCGAACTCGCCCTGCGCAGCGGCCCGGACGGCCCGGTGCGGCGGATCACCGTCACCCCGCTGACCGACGAACGGGCCGTCCGCTACCAGGACTGGGTGGCCAAACGCCGTTCCCTGGTACGGGAGTTCAGCGACGGCCGGTGCGGCTACCTGCACATCCCGGACCTCGGCGGCTCCGGCTGGGCGCAGTTCAACCGGGACCTGCGGCGCGAACTGGACAAACCCGCGCTGGTCCTCGACGTGCGGGGCAACGCCGGCGGCAACGTCTCCGAACTCGTCCTGGAGAAGCTCACCCGGCACGTCCTCGCCTGGGATTTCAGCCGCGGCCGCCGGCCCGTCCGCTGGCCCCGGCACGCCCTGCGCGGCCCGCTGGTCGCGCTCGCGGACGAGGCCACCAGCTCGGACGGGGACGTGATCATCGCGGCGATCAAGCTGCTCGGCCTCGGGCCGGTGATCGGCAACCGGACCTGGGGCGGGGTGGTCGGGATGACCGGGCGGCACACCCTGGGCGACGGCACCCAGATCTCGGTGCCGAAGAACGCCTCCTGGTTCAGCGGCGGGCTCGGCTGGTCGGTGGAGAACCGGGGCGTCGAGCCGGACGTGCACGTGCTGCGCACCCCGCGGGACTGGGCGCGGGGGCGCCACCCGGAGCTGGTCACCGCCGTCCAACTGGCCCTGGAGCTGCTGGAGGACGCCCCGGCGGCGGCGCCCCCGCCGGAGTCCACGCCCCGGCCGGACCTGCGGCGCCCGCCGCTACCGCCGCGCGAGCGCTGACGGCGGTCCGGGCGGCGGACGGCGGTCCCAGCAGCGAACGGCGGTCCCGGCGGCGGACCTCAGTCCCAGGGATCGCCCTCGGCCGTCATGTTCTCGGCGGCCCGCCGGTCGGCCTCCTCCTGGGCGGCCGTCCGCTCCTGCGTCTGCCGGGCCCGTTCGACGTCGTCGCTGTACGCGTCGGCGGCCTCGTCGTGGGCGAGCGCGGCCCGCTCGGCGGCCTCCTGGCCGGTGGCCTCGTGCGTCCTGTGGAAGATCCTGTCGAGAATGCCCATGACTCCTCCTCCGAACGGATTACCGGGCTGTCCCCCACTCTCACACCGGGAGTCGGCGGTCGCACGTTGAGCCTTTGGTCCCGGCCCGACGCGCCCAAGGGCCGTAGCCGGGCGGTTCCGGACGGGCGGAGGGTGGCGGTGTGAGGAACTCGACCGAGGAACTGCACGACGGACCGCGCCGCCGGGTCGGCGCCCTGGCCGCGCTGGACGGCCGGCTGCCCGGCACCCACGACCTGCTGCTGATGCAGTGCCCGGGCTCGCTGCGCCCGCCGGCCGGCGGCGAGCTGCCGGACTGGGCCCGGACGGTGCTGCGGGCGCACCCGTGGGTCACCGTCGGCCGGGCGCCCTCGCCGGTCGGCGCCCCGGTGGACGTCCCTCGTGCGCGGCGCTGCCCCCGGGACCGGCCGGCCGCCCCCGAGCACTGGATCCCGGTCACCGTGCGCGGCCCGCGCCCCGGGCAGCGGCTGGACGCCCTGGCGCTCTGGGCGGCGGTGGCCCGGACGCTGCGGCCCGAGCAGCTGGTCGGCCGGCAGGAGCTGCTGGCCCCCGGGCGGGTCGCCGGGCTCCCCGCGCTGGCCCTGCTGCCGGAGGTCGGCCGGCTGGTCGCGGACCACCGGCTGGCCTGGGGCCCGATCGGCGCGGTCGGCTACGAACTGGGCACCGGGGTCCCGGTGGTCGGCCCGCTCAGCCCGCTGCGGCTGGTGCTGCGGACCCCGCACCCGGTCAGCCGGCGGGACGCGCTGCACCTGCGGCGGGCGCTGAGCAAGCTGCCGGTGCCGGTGCAGGCCGAGCTGGAGACCCGCTACGGCGCGGTGCAGCTCGCCGAGTACGCGGCCGGGCCGCTCACCGTCACCCTGCTGACGCCGTACGGGCCCCGGGAGGTCCACGATCCGTGGTTCCCCCGGGGCCCGTACGTGTGAACCGGGACGGTCAGCCGCTGACGCTGGGCGCGCCCGTCTCCAGGTGGCCGGTGAACCGCTGCGACCAGCTGCTGTCCGCGTCCACCGTGACGGTGAAGTCGTACCAGCCGTTGCTGTAGGCGACCGCGTTGAAGAAGTCGCTGACGCTGCCGCCGGCCGGGACCTGGTACGTCCAGGGCCCGTCCGTGCGGTAGTTGGTGGAGGTGATGGTGAAGGTCATCGGGGCGCTGCCGGTGTTGGCCAGCTTGAAGTAGACGGCGAGCTTGCCGCTGCCCGGCTCGACCGCGTACGAGGCGGTGACGGCCGCGTTCTTGCCCGCCTTGGTGGCGTCGCCCTTGAAGCGGCGCAGGAAGCGGTTGGGGCCGACCACGGTGAGGTCGTACGGGCCGCCGCCGAAGTTGGTGCCGCAGTTGAAGAAGTCGCTGGTGCTGCCGCCCGGGGCGACGGTGTACTGCCAGGGCCCGCCGCTGCGGTAGGCGTTGGCGTAGGCCGCGAAGTGCGCGGACTTCACCGCCGCGGTGCCCGTGTTCGCCATCGCGATCCAGACCTTCATCACCCCGCCCGAGCCGAACTCCAGGTGGTCCAGGTTGGCGTTGGGCTGGTACGGCAGGGCGCGGGCCGGGCGGGTGCCGGGCTCCTGGGCGGGCAGCGCGTTGTCGGCGGGCGAGGGGTTGGGCAGCGGGCCGCAGGTGGCCAGGCCGATGGTCTGCGAGGTGTCGGGCAGCGCGGGCATGCCGTACACCGGGTTGGCGAAGTCGAAGACCGAGGTGAGGTCGCCGCAGACCTGGCGGCGCCAGGCGCTGATGTTGGGGCTGGTGGCGGGCGTGCCGAGGGCGGCGGTCCACACCTCCAGGAAGCGCAGCACCGAGGTGTGGTCGAAGGTCTCGGAGTTGACCCAGCCGCCGCGGGTCCACGGGGAGACGGCGATCAGCGGGACCCGGAAGCCGAGGCCGATGTTGGTGGAGTTGTAGAACTCCCCCGGGGTGCCCGCGGGAGCGGCCGGCGGCGGGACGTGGTCGAAGAAGCCGTCGTTCTCGTCGTAGTTGATCAGCAGGACGGTGGAGTTGAAGACGTTGGGGTCCGCGTTCAGGGCGTCCATCACCAGGTGGACGAAGTGCGCGCCGTCCTCGGGCGTGGCGTAGGGGTGCTCGGAGGACTGCTGGTCGGCGACGATCCAGGAGACCCGCGGCAGGGTGCCGTTCAGCACGTCGGCGCGGATCGCGGCGGCGATGTCGTCCGGGGTCCGGCCGGTGACCTTGGGCACCGAGCCCATGCCCTTGACGGCCAGCGGGCTGCCGGCCGCGGCGCCGGTGAACTGGCTGAAGTAGGCGAGGGCGTTGTCGCCGAAGTTGTCGGCCGCGTTCTGGTAGACCTTCCAGCTGACGCCGGCGGCCTCCAGCGCCTCGGCGTAGGTCTGCCAGCGCAGGTTGGACTCGGAGCCGCCGTCGTAGGCGGGGCCGCCGGCGGTGCCGGCCGGGTCGATCGTGCCGCTCCAGTGGTAGGTGCGGTTGGGGCCGGTCGCGCTCAGCACCGAGCAGTGGTAGGCGTCGCAGATGGTCCAGTTGTCGGCCAGCGCGTAGTGGAACGGGATGTCGCCGCGCTGCAGGTGGCCGAGGGTGCGGACGGTGCCCTTGGCGGACACCCAGGAGTCCATCTTGCCGCCGTTCCAGGCCTTGTGCTGGTCGGACCAGGCGTGCGAGAGGTCGCCGTTGCACTGCGCCTGGGTCTCCGGGGAGCCGCTGGCGCCCGAGGGGTTGAAGGCCCACGGGTACTGGCGGGCGAACAGCCCGTTCGGCTGGTTGAAGACGCTGTAGCCGCCGGAGATCTGGATGGCGGCCCGGTCGGCGAAGCCGCGGACGCCCTTGAGGGTGCCGAAGTAGTGGTCGAAGCTGCGGTTCTCCTGCATCAGGATCACCACGTGCTGCACGTCGGTGATGGTGCCGGTGGTGCTGAGCGTGGTGCTGGAGGCGGCCGCGGCGTCCTCGGCTCCGGCGCCGGCGCCGGCCACCGCGAGGCCGGCCGCGGCGGCGCCGGACAGCGTGACGAACTTTCTACGACTCAACTCGGCCATCAGTCCGGTCCGTCCCTTCACTGGCGATGTTGTGTACACAACTCGGGGCCTTCGATCGCGGAGCAGTCTCCACCGCCACCGGAGCGGGCCACCAGATGCGCGCAGCAGGTTTGTCGGACTGTTCGCCCGGGGGTCACCGAACGACACCGGGCTGAACGTCAGGCTGATCCGACAGGGAGGATTCGAGTCCGGTCAGCGGTCCTTCACCTCGATCCCCAGCGCCTGGGCGAACTGCGGCGCCAGCTCCAGCAGTTGGGGCGAGCTGATGACCGCTCCGCGCAGCCCCTGGTGGCCGTCCGCCAGCCCGAGCCGGGCGGCCCCGCGCAGGTCCACCTTGCTCAGCACGGCCCCGCGCAGCCGCACCTCCTCCAGCGTCGAGCCGGGGAAGGACACCCCGGTCAGCTTCGCGTCACCGAAGTCCACGTCGCGCAGCAGGCAGTCCTCGAACACCACGTCCCGCAGCACGGCCGCGCGCAGGTTGACCGCCTCCAGCTTGCAGCCGCGGAACACCACCCGGCGCAGCGCCGAGCCGTGCCCGGCGATCCCGGCCAGCACACCGCCGACGAAGGAGCTGTCCTGCCACTCGGTGTCGCTCAGGTCGCAGGCCACCCAGCGGCCGGCCTGCACCCAGACCTCGTTGAACCGGGCCTGGCGCAGCTTGACCCCGCTGAGCGCGACCCCGGTGAAGGCGCACTCCAGGAAGGCCGCCCCGGCGCCCGACTCGTCGGTGCGCTGACCGCCGTCGAAGTGCGCGGTGTCGTACCGCTCGTCGCGGCGCAGCGGGCCGGTGTGCGGGTGCAGCAGCTCGGCGTACGGGAGGTCGGCGAGCTGCTCGGGGACGGAACGGGGCATGGCGGTGGCGCCTCTCGGATCGCGGGCGGACGGGTCTCGCCCGCATGCTCGCACGCCGTACCGACAGTCCGGCCGCACCCGCCCGCGGCGACGCCCCGGCCCGGCCGCTGCGGACGCGGCCGGGCCGGGGCGCTCGCGGGTGGCGTCAGCCGCGCGCCCAGAGCGAGTTGACCCGGCTGCGCTCGGTGCCGTTCGGGTACGGGTTGGTGCAGGAGGTGCCGGGGCCGCCGCCCGACATCAGCTCGCTGCACGGGCCGGAGTAGTGGTCCGGCAGCCCGAGCACGTGCCCGGTCTCGTGCGCCGTCACCCGGACCGAGTTGTACTGCCGGTTCTGCTGGTAGTCGAGGAAGACGTAGCCGCGCCCGTGCCCGTCGGTGCTGGCGTAGGAGCCGCGGCTGTCGTTGCCCTCGTAGTAGCTGAAGTCGGCGGCCGAACCGGCCCGCAGCTGGACGTTGCTGACCGAGCTGTTCCAGATCTGCGCGGCGCTGGCGATCTGGTTGCGGAAGGACGGCGCGGAGCTGGCGTCGTAGGTGACCACGACGGTGGCCAGGCCCGGGTTCGCGGCCTGCTTGGCCTTGGCGGAGGCCATCACGGCCTGGAAGAACGCCTGGTTGTCGGCCGCTTCCTGGGCCGAACCGGCGTACGTCGACGCGGTGTAGCCCTGGACGGCCGGGGCGGCCGGGGCGGCGGCGGCCGCGGTGGTGGGCAGCACGGCGAGACCCGCCGCGAGGGCGAGGCCGAGGGTCGCGGACAGCACGGATCGCTTCATGTGGGGGCTCCTGAAGGGGTCCTGGACGTGGGGGTCCGGTCCCGGGTGCCGCAGCCGGGTTGGGGGCCGGCTCGGGGGGCACCTGGCGACCGGGTGTCCCCAGAGCTTCGGGCAGCCCGGCGGCCCGGCGGATGATGTCAACCACCGATAGCCCGGCCCAATACCCCTGGCTCCTACCGGATTCCGGCCGTCTTTTCCTCGTCTTGACCTAGCCATGCCCCTGGCATTCCGTTCCGGGGGCGGCTAGGCTCCGGGGCGGGGAAGTACCCATGCGGCGGGCCGCCCGTTTCCGGCCGGGCGGGCCGCCGCACCCGACTCACCTGCTGGGCAGGTCAGTTGGCCGCCGCCACGCCGTCCGCCCAGAGCGAGTCGACCTGGGCGCTCTCGTTGGCGTCGGGGTGCGCGTTGGTGCAGGACGTACCGGGGCCGTGGCCCGACATCAGTTCACTGCACGGACCGGAGTAGTCGTCGGGCAGGCCGAGCACGTGTCCCGTCTCGTGGGCGACGATCCGGAGCGAGTAGTACTGCTGGGCCTGCTGGTGGTCGATGAAGATGTAGCCGTGTCCGTGTCCGTCGGTGCTGGCGTACGAGCCGTTCGGGTCGTCGCCCTCGTTGTACGAGAAGTCGCCGGTGCCGCCGCTCGCCTCCTGGAGCCGGACGTTGTGCACGGAGCTGTTCCAGATCTGCGCGGCGTTGGCGATGTCGCCGGCGAAGGAGGGTGCGTTGGAGGCGTCGTAGGTGACGGTGACGGTGGTCAGGCCGGGGTCGGCGGCCCGCTTGGCCTGCACCGAGGCCAGCACGGCCCGGAAGAAGGCCTGGTTGTTCGCAGCCTCCTGGGCCGAACCGGCGTACCTCGACGAGCTGTGGCCGTGGACGGCCGGCGCGGCGGGCGCGGCGGTGGCGGGCGCGGCGACGGCGGTGGCGGGCAGCGCCAGGACACCGGCGAGGGCCAGGCCCAGGGTCGTGGACAGCAGGGATCGCTTCATGCGGGACTCCGGATTCGCGCGGCGCGCCGGCCCGCCGGGGCCGGTGGGGGCCGGCCGTGCGGCGGCGGCGCGCGGTGGGGGCCGTCCCGGTCGGCGCCGGGGCGGTGCGGTGTCCCCGAGCTTCGACCCGTCCGGGCCCGTCGCGGATGATGTCAACCGGCGATAGTCCGGCCGCATACCGGTGCGGCGCACCGGTGGGGATCCGCCGTGCGGTCCGTCGGTGCGCGCTTGATTCCCTGTCATGTCCTTGGCGATGTGGCTCGGTGACGTCTATGCTCCCGTCGTGGAGCTCGACGTGAGACACCTCCGGGTGCTGTGCGCGATCGCCGACACCGGCAGCCTCCGCAAGGCCGCGCTCCAGCTCGGCATGACCCAGCCCTCCCTCACCACCCAGCTGCACCGCATCGAACGGGCCATCGGCGGAACCCTGTTCACCCGCGAGCAGACCGGCAGCCGGCCCACCGCACTCGGCCACTCGGTGCTGTCCCGGGCCCGGCCGGTGATCAGCGAGATGGCCGCCCTGGTCGCCGCCGCCCGGCAGGAGGCCCGCGACACCGCGGGGCCCGGCCGGCAGCGGCGGCTGCGGATCGGCAGCGTCGGCAGCCGGGCCGTCGCCGCCTGGCTGCGCCGGGTGCACGAGCGGCTGCCGGACACCGACACCACCATCCACGTCGACATCTCCGCCAGCGCGCTGCTGCGGATGGTCGCCTCCGACCAACTGGACGTGGCCTTCGTGTACGAGAGCGAGGGCTTCCCGCTGCGGGTCCCGCCGGACGCCGAGCACCGGGTGCTGATGGCCCGCGAGCCGCAGTTCGTCGCGCTCGCCGCCGGGCACCCGGCCGCCGCCCGGCCGGTGGTCCACCTCGCCGACCTCGCCGAGGACACCTGGATGGTCGACCCGACCGCCGACCACGAGTACGCCGCGATGCGGCGGGTGTTCAGCGAGGCCGGGCTCAACCCCCGGGTGGTGCAGGTGCGGGACAACACCACCGCCGCCGAGCTGGTCGCCTCCGGCGAGGCCGTCCGCCCCTGCCAGCCGACCTCGCTGCCCGGGCCCGGCACGGTGGTCCGCCCGGTGCACGGGGACCCGCTGGCCGTCCGGCTGCTGTTCACCTGGCGCCCCCGGGTGCTCAGCCAGCCCGCCCTGGACGCGCTCTACGGCGAACTCCGCGCCGCCTACCTGGATCTGGCCAAGGTCAACCCGGCCTACCTGGACTGGCTGGCCCGGCACGAGCCGGTACTGCTGGAACGCGTCTAGGGCGTGTCTGACAATTCCCGCCGGGCGCGCGACGCCGGGGCACGCACCTCGCCGCGTTGTCGTCAGTCGCCGATGCTCCGCATGGACTCCCTCCTCCGCCTTGCGATGCACGCACCCCAACGCCGCGCGCTGATCCGACGCGAATTGTCAGACACGCCCTAACGCACGCCCTCCACCCGGCTCTCCCGGCTGTGGATCAGCACCCCCACCGCGACCATCAGCGCGCACACCAGGCCCGCCGCCAGCACCCCCGAGCCGCCGAACGCGGTGCAGGCCAGCACCAGCACCGCCGCGAGCGGCGCCATCGACTGGGCGACCAGCCCGCGCTTGGTGTGCCGGGAGTGCAGGTACCAGACGGTGGCCAGGTAGACGGCGGTCGGCACGGTGACCGTCGCGGTGGCGGCCGTCTCGGAGATCTCCGCCTTGTGCGCGGCCGACTCCACCGCCACCTCCAGTCCGGCACCGATCGCCGCCGCCGAGCCGAACACCAGGTAGTGCCCGTAACCCCAGGCGAAGGCCTGCCGGTTGGAGCGCAGGTGGTCGTGGACCGGCCGGGCGAAGTAGATCCACCAGGCCGCGAAGCAGATCAGCAGCCCGCCGACCGCCACCGGCACCAGCCGGCCCAGCCCCTCGTGCTCGTCCACCGCCGACTGCACCGCCACGGTCGCGGCGGCCACCGTCTCGCCGAGCACGATCAGGGTGAACAGCCCGTACCGCTCGGCGATGTGGTGCGGGTGCCAGGAGGTCTGCGCCCGCCGTTCGGCGACCACCGGCACGGCGAGCTCGCACAGCACGCCGATCGGGATGATCACCGGCCGGGCGGCGTCCGGCAGGAACAGCACCACCACCCAGGCGGCCTGGCAGAGCGCGATCCCCGCCGCGTAGCGCAGCGCGACCGTGCGCGCCTCGCCCTGCTCCCCGGCCGCCGCGCGCAGCCACTGGCTGACCATGGCCAGGCGCATCACCACGTAGCCGGTGATCCCCAGCGTCAGGTCCTGGGTCTCGAAGATCCTCGGCACCCCGGCGGCCAGGATCAGCACGCCGGCGATCTGCACCAGGGTGGTGACCCGGTACGGCACGTCGTCGCAGTCGTACGCGGAGGCGAACCAGGTGAAGTTCATCCAGGCCCACCAGATCGCGAAGAAGGCGATCACGTAGCCGCGCAGGCCCTCACCGTAGTGCCCGGCGGCGAGGGAGTGGGCGAGTTCGCGACCGGCCTGGCCGACCGCGACCACGAAGCAGAGGTCGAAGAAGAGTTCCAGCGGGGTGGCGACCCGGTGCGGCTCGGCGCGGTCGCGCGGGACCATCCGGCGCACCGGGGGCGGGTCGACGTGCGGGGCTCGGGGTGCCTCGGCGGCGTGGTCACTGGCCATCGGTGCTGCTCCGGGGGTCGGGGCGGGGCGGAGGCGGCCCGGCTGGGCCCGCCGTCCCGCGCATCCTGGCAGTGGCCGGGGTCCGACGCACGCACCGGCGCGGGCGCGTGCGCCGGTGCGGCAACTCCGTTCGAACCCGGGCGCGATGCCCCGGTATACCCCTTTTCTCCTTGCCGTCAGCGAGAGTTGACGCTCCGGTGCGCGAACTGGGTGACAGCACGGCGGGTTTCCGGGCGCGCCCCGCGCGCTGCGCCGCGACCGGCCCGGCGGCCCCGCTAGATTCGTCCCCGGTTGGAAGCGAGCACGGGCCCCTCGCGGGGCCCCACGACACGGGTGGCCTGCGGGCAACGCGGAAGGTCAAGGCCGGTGGCAGGACAGCGGGGGCGGCGAAGCCGACCCACCCGTGTCCGCACCACCGGCCTCGTGATCACCGCGCTGCTCGCCAGCGCCTGCCGTGCGGTCGCCCGCGCCGCCGCGGCGGCCGGGGTCACTTCTCCCAGCCGACCTTGGTGTAGTCCTCCTGGGCGAGGCCGAAGGCCCCGTAGTTGGCGAGTCCCTTGCGGGTCGCCACCACGGCGGGCCGCTGGTAGAGCTCGACGGTGTGGCCGAGCTCCCAGATCTTCGCGTCCGCCTGGTTGTAGAGCTTCGCGGCCTCCACCGGGTCGACCGTCCCGGCCGCCTTCTTCAGCAGGTCGTCGATCTCCTGGCTGCCCAGGCGGGACGGGTTCTGGAAGGAGTTGTCGCCCACCGGCAGGCGGAAGTTGGTCAGGCTCTTGGAGTTCGGGAAGGAGTCGGTGTTGCGCCAGCTCGCCAGGTCGAACTTGCCCGGGGTCACGTACTTGGAGAAGAAGTCGTTGGCGGCCACCTTGTCCAGGTCGACCTTGACCCCGGCCGCCTGCCACATCGCCGCCGCCGCGGTGGCGAGGTCGAGCTGCGCCTGCGCGGTACCGTCGCTGAGCACCCAGTGCAGTTCCAGCGGCTTCCCGTCCTTGGTCCGCGGTTGACCGCTGCCGGTCTCCTTCCAACCGGCCTCGTCCAGCCCCTTCTTGGCGGCGGCCAGGTCGAACTTGGCCCAGTCGCCGGAGTTGTCCTGGTAGCCGGCCTGGTTGGGCATGATGATGTGGTTGCCGAGCGGCTTGAACTCGACCGGCACCCCGTTGTTGGCGATCTTGATCAGCGCCGAGCGGTCGAGCGCCCTGCCGAGCGCCTGCCGGACCTTCTGGTCCGCCAGGGCGCCGTTGCCGCCGAAGGAGATGTGCACCTCGTCCCACGGGCTGGCGGAGCGGATCACGGTGTCCTTGGCGTTCTTGAGCTGCCCGTACGCGGCGGCGGTGCTGGCCGAGGCGAGGTCGATCTCGTTGTTGAGGTAGGCCTGGATGCTCGCCGACTTGTCCATCACCCGGAAGGTGATCTTGTCCAGCTTGGGCTTGGTCCCCCACCAGGCCGGGTCCGGGACCAGGCTGAGGGTCTGCGCGGTCTTGTCCGCCGTCCCGATCTTGAACGCGCCCGCGGTGACCGGGATCTTCTCCACCCAGCCCTTGTTGAAGTCGTCCGGGGTCGAGATGGCGGCCGCCGGGATCAGCGGGCGGAACAGGTTCTGCCAGTCCGCGTACGGCTGGGCGAAGGTGACCTTCACCTCGGTCGGGTCCGCGCCCTGCTCGACCGCGGAGATCAGCTCGTAGCCGGACGGGTCGGCGATGTTGTACGCCGGGTCCTTGCCGTTGCTGGTCTGCCAGTCCGCCTTGAAGTCCAGGTAGCTGAGCGGCTTGCCGTCCGACCACTTGGCCTTGGGGTTCAGCTTGTAGGTCACCACCTGCGGCGAGGTCGAGGTGACCTTGGCCTCCACCAGGTAGTTCGGGTTCGGCTGGAAGGTGCCGGAGGCGTCGGTGCCGAACAGGGTCGGCTCCACGGCGCGGATGAGGTTCACCGTGTCGGTGTACGCACCGCCGTCCACCTGGAGCGGGTTCCACTGGGTGATCCACTGGTCCAGCTGGAAGCGCACCTCGCCGCCGTCCTTGATCTGGTCCAGCGGCTTGGCGTTGATGTCCTGGGAGTCCTGTCTCGGCGGCTCGCTCTTGGCCACGTTGTCGGCCGAGCCGCCCCCGCCCGAGGTGCACGCGGTGACCGCCAGCGCGACGGCGACGGCGAGAACGGCCGTCCGGCCGAGGCGACGGGCCGTGCTGGAAGCGTCCATGAGGGTCCCCCTGGGGTCGATGGCAGGCGTCGGGCGCGCGCCACGGGTCCGGTTCGTGACACGAGTTGGGCCGTACGAGGCATGACCGGGCTTGAGCATGGGCACTCAATCCGGCACCGAGCCAGAGGAACGTAACAGCGGATCAGATCCGCCACCAGGGGGAGGAGCGGACGCCTGATCAAAAAGTCACACGGGGCAATCCCGCCGCAACAT
Organism: Kitasatospora sp. NPDC029367; assembly: GCF_055569135.1. Classification (NCBI taxonomy): domain Bacteria; kingdom Bacillati; phylum Actinomycetota; class Actinomycetes; order Kitasatosporales; family Streptomycetaceae; genus Kitasatospora; species Kitasatospora sp. NPDC029367. The sequence goes on along the minus strand of NZ_JBVHYH010000004.1, from coordinate 135,959 downwards.
CACGGCCGTCCCCCGGTGCAACACTGCGACCTGCGCGTTCGCCAACTGCCGTGCTCCCCCTGCCAGCTGAGGCCCTGACCGGGCCCCGACCGAAGGCCACCCGCCGATGCCCACCAGACGCGTCGCCGCCGCCCCCACCCCGGGCGGCCGCTGATGCTCCGCTACCTGTCGAAGCGGCTGAGCTACTACGCGGCGCTGCTGATCGCCGCCGTGTTCCTGGCCTACGCGATATCCGCGAGCGCCCTGCAGCCGCGCACCTACTTCGACGCCAAGGTGCCGCGCCCGTCCGCCGCCTCGGTCGAACGCCAGCTCACCGCGCTCAACCTGAACGACCACACCCCGGTCGTCGAACGCTTCGGCCACTGGGCCGGCGGGCTGCTCCACGGCGACCTCGGCCGGACCATCCACGACACCCCGGTCACCGACGACTTCGGCCGCCGGGTCTGGGTCTCGCTGCGACTGCTGCTGCTCGGCAGCCTGCTCGGCACCGTCCTCGGCGTCGCCGCCGGGGCCTGGAGCGCCGTGCGCCAGTACCGGATCTCCGACCGGCTGCTCACCGTGGTGTCCTTCGTGCTGCTCTCCACCCCGGTCTTCCTGGTCGCGCTCTTCCTCAAGAACGGCGCGATCGCCGCCAAGGACGCGGCCGGCCACGAGGTCGTCCCGTTCACCGGCTACGAGACCCCCGGACTGGCCGGCGGCCTCGGCACCCACCTCGCCGACTGGGCCCTGCACCTGCTGCTGCCCACCGTCTCGCTCGCCCTCGGCGGCCTCGCCACCTACAGCCGCTACCAGCGCGGCACCATGCTCGACGTGCTCGGCTCCGACTACCTGCGCACCGCCGAGGCCAAGGGCCTCACCCGGCGCCGGGCCCTGCTCAAGCACGGACTGCGCACCGCCGTGATCCCGATGTCGACGATGTTCGCCTACAGCTTCCTGGGCATCTTCACCGGCGCGATCTTCACCGAGACCATCTTCGGCTGGCACGGCATGGGCGAGTGGCTGATCCAGTCGATCAACGAACAGGACGTCAACTCCGTGGTGGCGATCAACCTGTTCACCGCCGTCGTCGTGCTCGCCTCCGGCTTCCTGGCCGACACCCTGCACGCCGCCCTCGACCCGCGCGTGCGGTCCTGACCGGAGGGAGACCGAGATGACCGCCCTCTCCGTGGAACCCGTCGAGCCTTCCGGCCCCGCCGGCCCCGCCGAGCCCGTCCAGCCGCCCGGGCCCGTCCCCGCCCGGGGGACCGGCCGCGGCCGCCTCGTCCTGGCCCGGCTGCTCGCCGCCCGCAGCGCCGTGGCCGGAGCCGTCGTCGTCCTGCTGCTGTTCGCGCTCGCCTTCGGCGGCCCGTACCTGACGCCCTGGGACTACGCCGCCCCCGACTTCACCGCGCTGCACCAACCCCCGTCCGCCGAGCACTGGTTCGGCACCAACGGGGTCGGCCAGGACGTGTTCGCCCAGACCGTCCGCGGGCTGCAGAAGTCGCTGATCATCGGCCTGCTGGTGGCCCTGTTCTCCACCGTGCTGGCCTCGCTGGTCGGCGCCTGCGCCGGCTACTTCGGCGGCTGGACCGACCGGGCCCTGATGTTCCTGGTCGACCTCCTGCTGGTCTTCCCCAGCTTCCTGATCATCACCATCGTCTCGTCCCGGCTGAAGAGCGCCGGCTGGATCGCCTTCGTGCTGCTGCTCGCCCTGTTCAACTGGATGATCACCGCCCGGGTGGTCCGCTCGATGACCCTCTCCCTGCGCGAGCGCGAATTCGTGCGCGCCGCACGGTTCATGGGAGTGCGGCCGCTGCGGATCATCAGCCGGCACATCCTGCCGAACGTCGCCTCCTTCCTCATCATCGACGCCACCATCGCCGTCGGCGGCGCGGTGATGAGCGAGACCGCGCTCTCCTACTTCGGCTTCGGGGTCAAGGCGCCGGACGTCTCGCTCGGCACCCTGCTCGCCGCCGGAACCAGCGAGGCCCCGGTGTTCCCGTGGATGTTCTACTTCGCGGCCGGGCTGCTGGTGCTGTTCGTGCTCGCCGTCAACCTGGTCGGGGACGGGCTGCGCGACGCCCTCGACCCCACCGCCGGGGGCGCACCGCGCCGCACCCGCCGCCTTCGGAGGAAGCAGAAGTGAGCACCGCCGTCGAGACCCCGCTGCTCGCCGTCCGGGACCTGCGGGTGGACTTCGCCGGACCGCACGGACCGGTGCCCGCCGTACGCGGGGTGGACCTCACCCTGCACCGCGGCGAGACCCTCGGCATCGTCGGCGAGTCCGGCTCCGGGAAGTCCGTCACCGCGCTGTCCGTGCTCGGGCTGCTGCCGGGCACCGCCCGGATCGACGGCTCGGTGCGGCTGGACGGCCGGGAACTGGTCGGCCTGCCCGGCAGGGAACTCGCCGCGATCCGCGGCCGCCGGGTCGCCATGGTGTTCCAGGACCCGCTGTCCGCCTTCACCCCGGTCTACCGGATCGGCGACCAGATCGCCGAGGCCGTCCGGATCCACCAGCCGGTCGACCGGGCCACCGCCCGCCGCCGGGCCGCCGAACTCCTCGACCTGGTCGGCATCCCGGCGCCCGACCGGGCCCTGGACAGCTTCCCCCACGAGTTCTCCGGCGGCATGCGCCAGCGCGCCATGATCGCCATGGCCATCGCCAACCAGCCCGACATCCTGCTCGCCGACGAACCCACCACCGCACTGGACGTCACCATCCAGGCCCAGGTGCTCGACGTGCTGCGCACCGCCCGGGAGGAGACCGGCGCGGCCCTCGTACTGGTCAGCCACGACCTCGGGGTGATCGCGGGGGCGGCCGACCGGGTCGCCGTGATGTACGCGGGCCGGGTGGTCGAGACCGCCGGGGTGGACGAGCTGTTCGCGGCCCCGCGCCACCCGTACACCCTCGGGCTGATCGGCGCGCTGCCCCGGCTGGACGGGCGCGGCGGCCCGCTGGTGCCGATCCCCGGCACCCCGGCGCCGATGGCCGAACTGCCGCCCGGCTGCCCGTTCGCCGCGCGCTGCCCGCTCGCGGAGGAGCGCTGCTCGACGGCGGAGCCCGCGTTGAGCGGGGACGACCGGCACCGGGCGGCCTGCGTGCGCTCGGCGGAGCTGGCCGAGCGGCGACCCGCGCCGAGCGAGGTGTACCCCGTGCCGGAGCTGCCCCCGGGGCCTGCCGCCGGGGACCGCGCGGACCGGCCGCAGGTGCTCTCGGTGAGCGGGCTGGGGAAGACCTTCCCGCTGCTCAAGGGCACGGTGTTCAAGCGGAAGGTCGGCGAGGTCTACGCGGTGGACGGCGTCGACCTGGACCTGCGCCAGGGCGAGACCCTCGGCCTGGTCGGGGAGTCCGGCTCGGGCAAGTCCACCACGCTGTTCGAGCTGCTGAGCCTGAGTGCCCCGGAGACCGGCCGGATCGAACTGCTCGGCCACGACACCGCCCGGCTCACCCGGGCCGAGGCCCAGCGGCTCCGCTCCGAACTGCAGATCGTCTTCCAGGACCCGATGGCCAGCCTCGACCCCCGGATGCCGGTCGGCGACATCGTCGCCGAGCCGCTGCGCGCCCAGCACGCCCCGCGCGAGGAGATCGCCCGCCGGGTGCCCGAGCTGCTCCGCCAGGTCGGGCTCGACCCGGAGCACGCGGTCCGCTACCCGCACCAGTTCTCCGGCGGGCAGCGCCAGCGGATCTCCATCGCCCGGGCCCTCTCCGTCCGGCCCAAGCTGCTGGTACTGGACGAACCGGTCTCCGCCCTGGACGTCTCGATCCAGGCCGGGGTGCTCAACCTGCTCCAGTCGCTCAGGGCCGAACTCGGGCTGTCCTACCTCTTCGTCTCGCACGACCTCTCGGTGATCCGGCACCTCGCCGACCGGGTCAGCGTGATGTACCTCGGCCGGACGGTCGAGCAGGGCCCGGTCTCCGCCGTCTTCGAACGGCCCCGGCACCCGTACACCCGGGCGCTGCTCTCCGCCGTGCCGCTGCCCGACCCCGCCGCCGAGCGCGCCCGCGACCGGATCCTGCTGGCCGGCGACCCGCCCTCCCCCACCGAGCGCCGCGCCGGCTGCCCGTTCCGCACCCGCTGCCCGCTCTACGCCGGGCTCGCGGACGCCACGGCCCGAACGCGCTGCGAGCAGGAGCGGCCGACCCTGGACGGCGACCGGGCGGGGGCCGGGCCCGAGACGGAGGGCGACCACCGGGCTGCCTGCCATCACCCGGGGTGACGGCACAGTCCTAACTCCCGGTGGCCACGCGATTACGATTCGGCGGAACGGGCTGCCGACGTGTACTGTCTTCCACGTCAGCAGGCGCCGCTAGCTCAGTTGGTTAGAGCAGCTGACTCTTAATCAGCGGGTCCGGGGTTCGAGTCCCTGGCGGCGCACAGACAGCCGAAAGGCCCTTCGCGAGAGCGAAGGGCCTTTCGGCTTTTTCGGCGTTTCCGGCGTTTCCGGCGTTTTCGGCCCTCGGGACACCTTCCGTCCGGGGCCGTCCGGGGCCGTCAGCCGGTGTCGAGGACGGCGGAGGCCACCGCGTCCGGACGGTCGAACATCACCAGGTGCCCGGCCGGCGCCGTGGTCCGGAAGTCCGCCCCGAGCAGCGTCGCGAGCTCCCGCTGGTCGGCCAGCCAGGACTCGGTCCGGCTGGTCCGGCAGCCGTCGTCGGCGGCCAGCACGGTGATCGGCAGGTCCTCGGGCAGCGGCCGGGCCCGGCGCAGCGCGTCCAGCTCGGCGGCCATGTCGAGGTAGCGCCCGTTCTCCCGGAGCAGCGCGCGCAGGGCCCGTCCGGTGCGGTAGCAGTGCCGGACCAGCAGGGGCGGGGCCAGGTCCTCCCGGCGGACGGTGGACAGCCGGGCGGTCACCCGGCGGGCGGTCGGGCCGAGCAGGTACGGCACGGCGAGGGCGGTCGCCGCGCCCGCCACCACCCGGGCCGCGAGGTCCCGTACGGCCGGTGCCGGGTAGGGGCGGGCCGCCGCTTCGACGCTGCCGTCGACCAGGACCAGCCCGGCGGTCCGCTCGGGGTGCAGCCGGGCGAAGGCCTCCACGTGGAAGCCCGCGAGCGAGTGGCCGACCACCGTGCAGGGCCCGCCCAGCCCCAGGCCGTCCAGCACCGCGCGGATCCGGTCGGCCTCGCCGACCACCGTCGGGGCGGGCCGCCGCCCGGTGGCGGGCTCGGCGGCGCTGAGCCCGTAACCGGGCCGGTCGAAGCGGATGACCGTGCGGTACGGGGTGAGGAACGGGACGACGAGGTCCCAGTCGAACCAGCTGCTGCCGAGACCGCCGGTGAGCAGGCAGATCGGGCCGCTGCCCTCGGTGCGGACGTGCAGCGGGACGCCGTCGACGCGCAGGAAGCGGGCATTGGCGGCGGGCGCGCTCACGCCGGCCTCCGGTCGGCGGCCTGCGCGCCCGGAGTGTCCTGGGCGTCCTCCGGAGCGGGCAGCACCTGCGGGGCGGACGAGCGGGCGACGGCCACGGCCAGGACGGCCAGCCAGAGCGCGACCAGCAGCACCTGCAACCGCTGCCCGGCACCGAGCGCCCAGGTGCCGCGACCGGCCTGGAAGGCGGCGATCGCGCCGAGGCTCCAGCCGGTGGCCAGCAGTTCGGCGCCGAGCAGCCAGGGGCCGAACCGGCGCACCGCCGGCCAGCGGTGGTGGCGACGGGCGAGGACGGTGAGCGCGACCAGTCCGGTGAGCGCGCCCAGCATGGCAAGGCTGCTGCTGACAGCGTGGGCGGTGTGGGTGGCGGGAACCAGTCCGGCGGTCTCCCGGGCCGCGCACATCTCGTCGCTGGTGGGGGCGCAGCTGAGCGGCAGCCGGGAGTCGGCGGCGGTGGCCGCGCCGAACAGGGCCAGGGCGGACCAGCCGACCAGCGCCCAGCGGTTCCGGCCGGGGTCCGCAGAGTGCCGACCAGGGCCCGCGGGGTCCTGACCAGGGCCCGCGGGGTCCTGACCAGGGGCCGAAGCACGTCGACCGGGTGCCACGGCGTTCCGGGCCTGCCCGGTGGCGAGGGCGGTGACGGCGGCGGCGAGCACGCAGAGCCCGGCGGCGAGGTCGGTGGCCCGGAAGAGGCCGCCCAGCGGCTGGTCCTCGGCGGCGAGCTCGCTGATGTACGCCTGCACCGGGTCGAGCCCGGTGCTGAGCACCACCTCCAGCACCCACGCCGTGTACGCCACCGCGCTGAGCAGCAGCAGCGCGGCGACCGCGGTCCGTGCGCGCCGGTCCGACGGCCGGCGGCGTCGGGAAGGGGGCCGCGGGTGGGTTCGGGGGCGGGGGTGTCCGGGCTGGGGGCTGGGCACGTTTCCACCCTAACCGGGCACGAACTCCGCCCCAACCGGGAGGAAACGGTCACCCGCGGCGCCCGGCGGACCCACCGTGGTGCAGGGCACCCCCGGGGACCGTGTATTGTTTTCCAGGTCAGCAGGCGCCGCTAGCTCAGTTGGTTAGAGCAGCTGACTCTTAATCAGCGGGTCCGGGGTTCGAGTCCCTGGCGGCGCACAGACAGTTGGGGAGCCTCTCGCAGCAGCGAGGGGCTCCCCGATTTTTTGGCCCTTGATGTCCGTTTTATGTGTGATGTCGGTCTCGATTGCCGCTCCGGTGGAGCCATGGGGCCCGCCCGGCTCGTCCAGGGCAGTAAACCGGAATCGGGACAAAGGTCCCTAACCGCCGATGTCCCCGTCTGTGCAGGCTGGCCCGGTCCGCCCGCAGGAAAGGCCGCGCCTTGTTCCGAAACGCCCAGAGCGGCCGGTCGCCGATCGACCTCCGGCCGGTCAAGCGACTCAAGCGCTCCACCACCACCCCGGGCGGCAAGAAGCCGCGCCGCCCCAAGCGCACCGGCTGGCGCCGGCTGATACCCACCTGGCGGATGACGCTGCTCGGCCTCGCCTCGGCGCTGCTGCTCGGCGTCGGCCTGTTCGCGCTGGGGATCGCGCTGGTGAAGGTGCCCGACGCGCACGCCGCAGCGACCGCGCAGAGCAACACCTGGCTCTACTCCGACGGCTCGGTGATCACCCGCACCGGCCAGACCAACCGGCAGAACGTCGGCCTGGACAAGGTCTCCCCCGCCGCCCAGCACGCGGCGCTGGCCGCCGAGGACCGCAACTTCTACAACGAGGGCGCCGTCAACGTGCAGGGCCTGGTCCGGGCCGCCCTCAACACCGCCAAGGGCGAGGGCACCCAGGGCGGCTCCACCATCACCCAGCAGTACGTGAAGAACACGTACCTGGACCAGAAGCAGTCCATCACCCGCAAGGTGAAGGAGCTCTTCATCGCCATCAAGGTGGACGCCACCATGAGCAAGGACGACGTCCTCTCCGGCTACCTGAACACCTCCTACTACGGCCGCGGCGCCTACGGCATCCAGGCCGCCGCCCAGGCGTACTTCGGCATCGACGCCTCCGCGCTCAACGCGGCCCAGGGCGCCTACCTGGCCACCCTGCTGAACGCCCCGAGCGCCTACGACGTGGCCACCGCGACCCCGGCGGGCAAGCAGAACGCCGTCAACCGCTGGAACTACGTCATGGACGGCATGGTCAAGGAGGGCTGGCTCGGCGCCGACGAGCGGGCGAAGACCACCTTCCCGGACGTCAAGGACCCGCAGCCCAACCCGGGCCTGTCCGGCCAGTCCGGCTACCTGGTGGACGCGGCGACCCAGTACCTGACCTCGAACAACGTCATCAGCGAGACCGAGCTGGCCAAGGGCGGCTACACGATCAAGCTGAGCATCGACCCGGCCCGCCAGCAGGCCCTCCAGGACTCCGTCCAGGCGCAGCTGCACGACACCCTGAACCCGGACAAGCGGAAGAAGGACGCGGCCGCCCAGGCCGGCGCCGCCTCCGTCGACCCGAAGACCGGCGCGGTGGTCGCCCTGTACGGCGGCGTCGACTACGTGAAGCACTACGTGGACAACGCGACCCGGCGCGACTACCAGGCCGGTTCGACCTTCAAGGCGATCGCGCTGGCCGCCGCCTTCGAGAACAACGCCAAGACCCAGGACGGCCGGACCGTCACCCCGCGCACGATCTACGACGGCACCAGCGGCCGCAAGGTCCGCGGCGGCAAGGGCACCCCGTACGCGCCGCCGAACGAGGGCGACGTCAGCTACGGCCAGATCTCCCTGCAGCAGGCCATCGACAAGTCGGTGAACTCGGTGTTCGCCCAGCTCGCGCAGGACACCGGGCTGCAGAAGGTCAAGGACACCGGCATCGCGCTGGGCCTGCCCGCCAACACCCCGGGCCTGGACCCGGTGCCCTCCATCCCGCTGGGTGCGGCCACCCCGAGCGTGCTCGACATGGCCGGCGTGTACGCCACCCTGGACAACGGCGGCAAGCAGATCACCCCGTGGCTGGTGCAGTCGGTGGACCGCGCCGGCGAGGCCGTGCAGCTGCCCGCGCACAAGACCACCCAGGCGATCAGCGCGGACACCGCCAACCAGGTCACCTCGATGCTCCAGGGCGTGGTGAGCGACCCGGGCGGCACCGGCTTCCGGGCCCAGGCGCTGGGCCGCCCGGCGGCGGGCAAGACCGGCACCACCGACGACCAGAAGTCCGTCTGGTTCGTCGGCTACACCCCCGAGCTGGTCACCTCGGTGGCGCTGTTCGGCCAGGACCCGGGCACCGGCGCCCAGGTCAGCCTGAGCGGCGTCGGCGGCATCAACGGCGCGGCGGGCGGCCAGTTCCCGGCCCAGATCTGGACCGCCTACATGAAGGCCGCGCTCAAGGGCCAGCCGGTCAGCGACTTCCCGACCCCGGCGGACGGCGGCGACTCCGGCGCCGCCGACGTCCCGACGGCCCCGAGCACGCCGAGCGGCACCCCGTCGACCGGCGGCGCCACGCCGAGCACCGGCGCGGGCAGCCAGCAGGGCGACAGCTCGGGCACCGGCTCCACCGGCTCCGGTTCGGGTGGCGACTCCGGTTCCGGCGGTTCGGGCACCGGCCCGACCACCGCCCCGACCGGTCAGCCGACCACCCAGCCGACCTCGCGGCCCACCGTTCGGCCGACCCCCAAGCCGACGCCGACCAGCAAGCCGACCACCGACCCCACCGCTCAGCCGACCACCCAGCCCACCGGCGGGACGGACGTGTCCAACGGGGCGGCGGCAGGGTCCGGGGGCTGACCGCCTCCCCGCTCCGCCCGCTCCGCCCGCCCGCCTCGGCCGGACCACCGACCTCGGGTCGGTGGTCCGGCCGACGTTCGTCACCGCGCCTCTACGGACAGTTCAGACCAGGATCAAATGCCGATATGGCGCCTTACCGAGACATCGGTAGGACTGTCACAATGCGCCAGTGCACAGATCAACGGCCTCGCCCACCCTCCCTTCGGGCAGAACCCTCGGCCTCGTCCTCGCGCTGGTCTCCGCCTTCGCCTTCGGCGGCTCCGGCACCGCGGCCAAGCCACTGATCGAAGCCGGCCTCTCCCCCCTGCACGTGGTGTGGCTCCGGGTCACCGGGGCGGCCGTCGCCCTCCTCCCGATCGCCTACCGGCACCGCGACGCCGTCCTGCGCCGTCCCGGCCTGCTGATCGGCTTCGGCCTACTCGCCGTGGCCGGCGTCCAGGCCTGCTACTTCGCCGCGATCTCCCGCATCCCGGTCGGCGTCGCCCTGCTCATCGAGTACCTCGGGCCGCCGCTGCTGATCGGCTACGTCAGGTTCGTGCAGCGCAAGCCGATCAGCCGGGGCGCGGCCGTCGGCGCCGGCGTCGCGGTGGCCGGGCTGGCCTGCGTGGTGGAGGTCTGGAACGGCCTGAGCTTCGACGCGCTGGGCGTGCTGTTCGCCCTCGGCGCGGCCTGCTGCCAGGTCGGCTACTTCCTGCTCGCCGACGCCGGCCGCCGGGGCGAGCGCCCGGTCGACCCGCTGGCCGTCAGCGCCTACGGGCTGCTGATCGGCGCCGTCCTGCTCACCGTCCTCACCCGGCCCTGGCAGGCCGACTGGGGCCTGCTGGGCGGATCCGTGGTGATGAACGGGCACAGCCTGCCCGCGCTGATCCCGGCCGCCTGGATGGTGCTGGTCGCGACCGTGCTCGCCTACCTGACCGGCGTGATCTCCGTCGGGTACCTCTCGCCGCCGATCGCCGGGGTGGTGGCCAACCTGGAGGCGGTGGTCGCCACCGTGCTGGCCTGGGTCCTGCTCGGCGAGCACCTGGGACTGCCGCAGGTCGCGGGCGGTCTGCTGGTCCTGGCGGGCGCCTTCGTCGCGCAGACGAGCCGGCCGGCGGCGGAGAAGGCGGATGCGGAACCGCTGGAGGCGGCGACGGTGGGAGTGCCGACGGTGGAGGCGGGGGCCGCCGGTACGGCCGGTGCGACGGCGTCCCGGGTCAGCGGCCGGTCCAGCCGAACCAGTCGAGGTGACTGACCGGCCACACCACGGCCGCCACCGGGCCCACCACGTTGCCCACCGGCACCGCGCCGCCACCCGGCCCCTGCCGGTGCCAGCGGGAGTCCGCCGAGTCACTGCGGTGGTCGCCCTCGACCCAGATGTAGCCCGAGGGCACCTTCACCGGGCCGAAGTTCAGCCCCGCACAGGAGTCGTCGCCCGGGTGGAGGTACGGCTCGTCGACCTTCCTGCCGTCCACGGTCAGCGTGGTGCCCGTGCACTGCACGGTCTGGCCGCCGGTCGCGATGACCCGCTTGACCAGGTAGTTGTCGTCCTTCGGCGGCACCAGCCCGGCGAAGCTCAGCACCGAGCTCACGGCGTTCGTGAACGGGTTGGTGTCGACCGGCTGCGGCGGCAGCCAGTTCCCCGGGTCCTTGAACACCACCGGCTGCCCCGGCTCGGGCGTCCAACCGGTCAGCGGCGCGAGCTTGTTCACGCCGACCCGGTCGCCGACCCGCAGGGTGTTCTCCATCGAACCGGACGGGATGGTGAAGACCTGGAACAGGCAGGTCTTGATCAGCAGCGCGACCACCAGGCCGACCGCCACCATCGCCGGGATCTCGATCCACCACGGCCGGGGACGGCGCCCCGCCCGGCGGGCCTTGCGACCGCGCGAACCCCCGGCCCGGCGGCGGGCCTCGGCGCGCCCACCGGACGCGGGAGGAGCGGGCTGGGCCTGCGGCCCGTCCGGAGCGGGCGGCCCGTCCTGGGCGTCCCAGGCGGCTGGTACCGCGGATCCGCTGGGAGCTCCGCTCGGCGTTTCGGGCAGGTTCACCGCCATCGTCGCTGCTCCACCTCTCCGGCTGGGGAAACCTGCACGCTACGCCAACCGGGGAGCCGTACGAAATCCGGGCCTTAGGGCGTGTCTTGTGGATCAGGCCAGGCCCGCGACGCCAGGGCACGCACCTCGCCGCGTTGTCGTCGGTCGCCGATGCTCCGCATGGACTCCCTCCTCCGCCTTGCGATGCACGCACCCTGACGCCGCGGTCTGGTCCGACCTGATCCACAAGACACGCCCTAGCCGCCTCCGACATCGCGGCGGCAGCTCGGAGCACGGCCGGAGCCGCCGCAACGCCGTCCCGGGGGTCAGGCGCGGGCGATGGCCTCGTGGTGGCGGATGACCTCGGCGATGATGAAGTTCAGGAACTTCTCCGCGAAGACCGGGTCGAGCTTGGCCCCGGCGGCCAGCTCCCGCAGCCGCTTGATCTGGTCCCGCTCCCGGGCCGGGTCGGCCGGCGGCAGCTTGTGCTCGGCCTTGAGGCGGCCGACCCGCTGGGTCGCCTTGAAGCGCTCGGCCAGCATGTGGACCACCGCGGCATCGATGTTGTCGATGCTCTCGCGCAGGCTGGTCAGCTCGGCCCGCACCGCGTCGTCGATCCCCGCGGGCACACCGGCGTCGGGGGTCGTGGGCTGGTCCGTCATCGGGGCGGCTCCCGGTGTCTTGGGTGGTCACCCGACCGTACGGCGGCCGGGCTCGGACCCCGGCAAATCTAACAGGGCTCCCGCGCCGGACCGGCACCGTCCGGGGAACCGTCCAGCATCCGGACGGCAGGAGGGGGCACCGGCGGGAACACGGGAGGACCGCGGCCCTGCCGCCCGTCGCCCGGCTCCACGGCGGGGCTGCCCGTAGTCTGGTGCGTGCATGACCGGAAGTGACGACTCAGCAGTCCCTCAGCACTGGAGGAACCGATCGTGGCAACCACCCGCACCGCCCGCACGGCCTGGGAGGGGGACCTCCTGCACGGCAAGGGGCAGGTGACCTTCGCCTCCTCCGGGATCGGCGAGTACCCCGTCTCCTGGCCGGCCCGCGCCGAGGAGCCCAACGGCAAGACCAGCCCCGAGGAACTCATCGCGGCCGCCCACTCCGCCTGCTTCTCGATGGCCCTCTCCAACGGCCTCACCAAGGCCGGCAACCCGCCCACCACGCTGGACACCCAGGCCGACGTCACCTTCCAGCCCGGCACCGGCATCACCGGGATCCACCTGACCGTCACCGGTGCGGTCCCCGGACTGGACGAGGCCGGCTTCGTGAAGGCCGCCGAGGACGCCAAGGCCAACTGCCCGGTCAGCCAGGCCCTGACCGGCACCACCATCACCCTCACCGCCAAGCTGGCCTGACCGCGCCCCCGGCCCGTCCGGGGGCGCACTCCGGCCCCGCCCCCGGCGCGCAACCGGCGTCCGGGGGCGCGCCAGCGGCGCACGCGCTCCCGGCACACCTCAGGTGATGTGTACCGGGGGCGTCCGAACGTTCCACCACGCTTGATGGCAAACGGGGCGAATCACCCTGCCGGCGGTCACCGCGCGTTGCCGTCGCGGCCTATGATCGGCCGCAGCGCCCTGTTCTCCACCCGGGTCCCCGCGCGGCAGCGCCCCACGGCGGACGCACCGCAGCGGACCGGCCCCGAGGCCCCGACAGAGTGCGGAGCCGGCCGCCGGGATCCCGACCGGCCAGGCAGACCATCGTCAAGCGTCAGCAGCGGACGGGAGCATGCCGTGCCGGGCCAGAACGAGGGGGCCGACGCACACCACCCAGGCGTGCGACACGAGGAATCGTCACATCACCGCGCGTCCCACCACCGCCTCCTCGCCTCGCCGGTCCTCGATCCGGTCGGGCTCGCCGCCGGCACCTCCGGCGTCCCCGTTCCCCCGGCCGTGGCCACCACCGCGACCACGACCGCGACCACGGCCCGCGTCACCCTGGAGGACCCGGAGGGTACGGAGGTGCGGCTCTGCCCCACCTGCTCGGCCCCCCTGGCCGACGGTGCGCACCCGGGCGACCCGGACGGCGCCGACCACGCGGGCGGCGGGACCGACCGACTGCTGGCGGCCCTGCAGGCCAGCGAGTCCCGCTTCCGGGCGGCCTTCTGCGACGCCGTCATCGGCATGGCCCTGATCGACTCCGAGGACCGGATCATCGAGGTCAACCCCGCCTTCGCCGCCCTGATCGGCCGCGGCGTCGGCGAGTTGGCCCGCATCCACCTGCACGAGATCGTCGACCCGGAGGGCCTGCCGCACCGGCTCTTCGACGGGCTCGTCCACGGCGAGCGGGAACGGTTCCGCGTGGAGAAGCAGCTCCGGCACCGCGAGGGCCACACGGTCTGGGGCAAGGTGACGGTCTCGCTGATCCGGGACCCCGCCGGGCAGCCGCTCTACACCCTCGCGCTGGTCGAGGACCTCACCGAGCAGCGCCGGCTCGGCGACCGCCTGGAGTACCAGGCCCTGCACGATCCACTGACCCGGCTGCCCAACCGGACCTCCTTCTTCGAGCGGCTCGACGCCGCCTGCCTGCCGGTCGCCGAGGCCACCGCGGTGAAAGCGCGCCGGGTGGGCGTCTGCTACCTGGACCTCGACGGCTTCGCGGCGATCAACGAGACCCTCGGCCACCACATCGGCGACCAGCTGCTGATCGCCGTCGCCGCCCGGCTCCGACGCGGACTCACCCGCACCGCCGACGATGCCGACGATGCCAACAACGCCGCCGCCGACGGGCAGGAGACCCACCTGGTGGCCCGGATGGGCGGCGACGAGTTCGCCGTCCTGGTCCCTGACAGCGACGGCAGCGAGCAGCTGACCGCCCTGGCCGGGCGGATCCTTGAGCTGCTGGAACGTCCCTTCGACGTCGCCGGGCACCGGCTGGTGGTCACCGCCAGCGTCGGCGTCGTCGAACGGTCGGTGCACGAGACCACCCCGACCGACCTGGTCAAGGACGCCGACGCCACCCTCTACTGGTCCAAGGCCGACGGCCGCGCCCGCTGGACCCTCTACGACCCGGACCGCGGAGCCCACCAGCTGACCCGTCAGCTCCTCGCCACCGCGCTGCGGCCGGCCCTGGAGCGCGGCGAGTTCACCATCGAGTACCAGCCGCTGGTCGGCCTGGCCGACGGCACGGTGCGCGGCGCCGAGGCGCTCGTCCGCTGGCGCCACCCCCGCTACGGAACCCTCTCCCCCGACCGCTTCATCCCGCTCGCCGAGGAGTCCGGCGCCATCGTGCCGCTCGGCAAGTGGGTGCTGGAGGAGTCCTGCCGCCAGGCCCGACAGTGGCTCACCGAGTTCCCGGACACCGAGACCTTCGTGAGCGTCAACCTGGCGGCCCGCCAGATCTGGGACTCCGACGTGGTCGCCGACGTCGCCCGCGCCCTCGAGAGCACCGGCCTGCCCGCCCGGCTGCTGCAACTGGAGATCACCGAGAGCGCCCTGCTCGGCCCCGGCGGCCGCCCGTTGCAGGCCCTGCAGGCGCTCGCCGACATGGGCGTGCGGATCGCGATCGACGACTTCGGCACCGGCTACTCCAACCTGGCCTACCTGTCCCGGTTGCCGGTGCACGTCCTGAAGCTCGACGGGACGTTCATCGAGGGCTTCCGGGACCCGGCCCCGGCCGCGGCGCTGAGCGCCACGGCGACGACGGCGGCCACGACGGCCACGACGGCCACAGCAGCAACCGCGGCCGACCGGTCGGCCGTCCCCGAGCTCCGCCCCCGACGCAGCGACGCGGACGAGCAGATCGTCGGCGCGATGGTGCAGCTGGCCCACACCCTCGGACTGACCGTCACCGCGGAGGGCATCGAGAGCGCCGCCCAGGCCGAGCGGCTCCGGCTCACCGGCTGTGACACCGCCCAGGGCTGGTACTTCGCCCGACCGGGCGAGGCCGCACTCGTCGCGGCCATACTCCGCGAGGGCCGCCCCGCCCCGAGCGGCCGTCAGACGGACGCCGTCAGGCCGTAGGCCTCGGCGATCAGCCCGTAGGAGCGGAGCCGGGCCTCGTGGCCGTGGATGTGCGAGGTGACCATCAGCTCGTCCACGCCGGTCCGCTTGCGCAGGGCCTCCAGGCCGTCCGCGACCTGGCCCGGGTCGCCGAGCACCACGTTGTCCAGCCAGTTGTCGACGAAGTCCGCCTCGACCGGGCTGTACGGGTACTCCTCCGCCTCCTCCGGGGTGGGGATCGGGCCGGGGTTGCCGCGCCGCAGCCGGAGCATGCCGAGCGCCGCGGACCGGGCGAGGCGGCGGGCGGCGGTCTCGTCCTCGGCGGCGACCGCGCTCACGCCGATCAGCGCGTACGGCTCGTCGAGCACGGCGGACGGGCGGAAGGACGTCCGGTACAGGTCCAGGGCCGGAACGGTGTTGGCGCTGCTGAAGTGGTGGGCGAAGGCGAAGGGGAGGCCGAGCCGGCCCGCCAGCTGGGCGCTGAAACCGGAGGAGCCGAGCAGCCAGACCGGCGGGCGGCCCTCACCCTTGGGCACGGCGGTCAGCCGCTCGTACGGGTGGCCGGCGGGGAAGTCCCCGTCGAGGAAGTGGGTCAGCTCGGAGAGCTGCAGCGGGAAGTCGTCCGCGCCCTCGGCGACGCCTCGGCGCAGTGCCCGGGCGGTGGCCTGGTCGGTGCCGGGGGCGCGGCCGAGTCCGAGGTCGATCCGGCCGGGGTGCAGGGCCTCCAGCAGGCCGAACTGTTCGGCGATGGCCAGCGGGGCGTGGTTGGGGAGCATGACACCGCCCGAACCGAGGCGCAGCGTGGTGGTGTTGGCCCCGAGGTGGGCGATCAGGACGGCCGGGGTGGAGCTGGCCACTCCGGGCATGCCGTGGTGCTCGGCGACCCAGAAGCGGTGGTAGCCCCACTGCTCGGCGCGGCGGGCCAGTTCGGTGGTGGCGGCCAGGGCCTCGCTGGGTGTGTAGCCGACGCCGACGGTGGCCAGGTCGAGGATCGAGAGCGGAGCGGGGGCCGTACCGCGGGCGGTGCCCCGGATCGCCTCGTCGGCCGCGGGCCCGGTTCCGTGCTCCTGCTGGTCCTCGGTGGTCATGCCGTCCGCCTCCTCGCTGTCGTGGTCCGGCTCTCCTCCGAGCCGTCCGTCGGCGGCGGCCTCGGGTCTCGGACGGCCCGGCGGTCGCTGCCGACCGGGGTCAACCACGGTCAGGGGCTCGCTGTTCCCGTACCGACCGTCGGATGTCGGTGCGGTTCGCGTGCGGTTCGCGTGCGGCTCGGATGAGATTCGGATGAGATTCGAGCGCTCCCGGGGGCGGGTTCGGCCCGTCCCCGACGGCCGCCCGACCGACCGTTCGGATGACTCAGCGCCAGCGGGTCGACACGGATGGCGACTTTCCGCCAGGGTCGGAAGTCGCCACCCGGCGCGCTCGCGATCGGCCACCGGCATCGGGCAGGCTGATGATCAGGAGCTGGACCACCGAGCGGGTCCGTGTTCCGTCAGCAAGGTCGTCGGGCTGGACCAGCGCCGATCGATCGCTGCGAGCCCTCGGTGCGGCACCCCGCCCCGGGGGCTCGTTCCGTTTCCGGCCACCGCCGCCACGGCCGCAGCCCTCGGCCGTCCTCGGCGACCCGTCGGCGCCGGGCCGTCGAGCGGCCCCGCAGGCCGCGGCCCCCACTGTGACCTCCGGCTCACCGGGGTGCTTCATGGCATGAAAAGTCGAAGCGCTAGCGTTGACCTCAGAGCCACCTGCTCCACCAGGGCGGCGTGGTGGAGGGAGTAAGGCCTTGAACTTCGTGGCGGCGATCGGATCCTCGTGGATCTGCGCCCTTGCGCTCTTCGCCGTACTCGGCGACGCGCTGCTCCCCTTCATCCCGAGCGGCACGCTGGTCATCCTGGCCGTGCTCAAGACGGCCCAGATCAACGGCGCCCCGGTGCTGCTCGGCCTGGGCGTGGCGGTGGCCTCCTTCCTGGGGGACGTCCTCCTGCTCCACCTGGCCCGGCGCGGGGCCCCGCTGCTGCAACGCCGGCTCGCCCAACGTCCGAAACTGGCGGCCAGCGTGGCCAGGGTCCAACAGTCGCTGATCGAGCGCCCGCACGCCGGGGCGGCCGCGATGGTGGTGATCGCGCGGTTCGTGCCGGCCGGGCGGACCGTCCTGGACCTGGCCATCGGCCACTCCCCCGACCATCCGCACCGCTTCCTGCACTGGTCGGCGCTGGCGGCACTGGTCTGGGCCGCGTACATCGTGACGCTGGGCTGGCTGAACAGCCACTGGTTCAACACCGCCTGGCTGAGCCTGGCGGTCTCCTGCGCGGCGGCCACCGCCGTCAGCACCGCGATCGCGCGAATAGTGCGCCGCCACCGGCGGCTGGCCGTGGTCTGAGCGGTCCCCGGAACGACCGGTGGTGTCCGACGAGCGTCCGGCACCGAGTGCCGACGAACTCTGACCGGGCCCGGCGGGGCGGCGGTACCGTACTCCCCTGACGGCACTCGATGCGAAGCGTCACAGGACCGCAACAGACGACGAATCCCTGCAGCCCGGCCGGGCGCCCCCGGCGTGTTCACTGTCGTCGGAGCCCGGCGACCTTGGAAGCCGCTGCGGCGACATGGCATGCTAACGGCGGAAAATTCATCAATTGCCCGATTTGACCGGTGCGGCCCGGACCGCCCTTACCCCCGGTCGATCGGCAGCCAGGGGAGACCATGACCAGCATCTCGCGCAGGACGGTGCTCAGTGCAACCGCTGCGACCGCGGCCCTCGGCGCGGTCTCGGCCTGTTCCAGCGGCGGATCCGGTTCGGGGCAGAACTCCACCTCACCTTCCTCCGGCGGCAACGCCAACGCCGGCCAGAGCGGCACCACCGACCCGACCCAGGCGGTGGTGCCCAAGGGCGCCCCGATCGGCGACGGATCCACCGCGGACACCGGTCCGCAGCCGAACCAGCCCAAGCCCGAGAAGCTCAAGCCGGGCGAGCGCCCGCCGCAGTTCGTGGTCTTCTCCTGGGACGGCGCGGGCGGCACCGACGACGGCCAGTTCCCCCGCTTCCTCAAGCTGGCGGAGCAGTACAAGGCCACCATGACCTTCTTCCTCTCCGGCATCTACGCCCTGCCCAAGGGCAAGTCCCAGCTGTACCACCCGCCGAAGCACGCGGTCGGCGCCTCCGACATCCCCTACCTGTCGGACGGCGCGGTCAAGAGCACCCTCAAGCTGGTCAGCCAGGCCTGGCTCGCCGGGCACGAGATAGGCACCCACTTCAACGGGCACTTCTGCTCCAGCCGTCCGGACAAGAACGGGGTCAACATGTGGACCCCGGACGACTGGCAGAGCGAGATAGACCAGGCGGTCTCCTTCGTCACCCAGTGGCGGACCAACACCGGCTTCACCGACGTCGACCCGCTGCCCTTCGACTACAAGAAGGAGCTCATAGGCGGCCGCACCCCGTGCCTGGAAGGCCAGAAGGCGCTGCTTCCGACCATCGCGAAGCTGGGCTGGAAGTACGACGCGAGCTCCTCCGGCGGGCTCCAGATATGGCCGCAGAAGGTGCAGGACGGCAAGATCTGGGACTTCCCGCTCCAGTCCATACCCTTCCCCGGGCACACCTTCCAGGTCCTGTCGATGGACTACAACATCCTGGCCAACCAGTCCAACGGCAGCACCAAGGGCGACCCGGGCAAGTACAACGACTGGCGCACCCAGGCGACCAACTCCTACCTGGCCGGGTTCGACCGCGCCTACAACAGCAACCGCGCGCCGTTCTTCGTCGGCAACCACTTCGAGCAGTGGAACGGCGGCATCTACATGGACGCCGTCGAGGAGGCCCTCAAGGCGATCGCGGGCAAGCCCGAGGTCCGGCTGGTCTCCTTCAAGCAGCTGGTCGAATGGCTGGAGGTGCAGGACCAGTCGACCCTGCGCAAGCTGCGCACCCTCAACGTCGGCCAGGCGCCGTCCGGCGGCTGGGAGAGCTTCCTCGGCGCGGCGGGCTGACGAGCCGCCCTCCGCACCCGGCCGGATCGCACCTGGGGCAACAACTCCCCTCGGCGGTCCGGCCGTTCGCATACCCGCCGCGGCGTCGTCCACTCGCCGCCGGGCCGAATTCCGCTGCATTAGCACCATCGCGAGCCACCGTGGCCGGGAACCGTACCATCTTCACGCCTGAGCCGCGATCGTCGTGTGGAACTGTTGCGATCAGCGTTACGCTCCAGGAGAGTTGAGCAAGCCACGGATCCCCTCGCGCCCGCTGGGGAAGCTGGACAGCGCACCGGGATCCCGCATTCGAAGCCGTCGTGCCGGCCCACAACCGATCCGGTCGCACACACTCCACGTACCGCGTTCCCGGTACGGGATTCCCGGTATCGCGTTCTGCCCGGGCGGCTCCGGGGGCGAGGCGAGCACCGCCGAGCACAGCAAGCCGCAGAACTCCGGGGGGAGCACGTCATGACCGACCCGTCCGCGCGACGGAAACACGCCGGAACAACCCGCGAGGGCCGATCGGGCCGAAATCGCCGGGGCGCCGGGCAGCTCGACGAGGCCGCACTGCGGACCGAGCCGGTGCCCGAAGCCCCGTACGACTACGGCCATTTCAGCCGTCTGGCGGGCCCGGCCGTGGATCCGGGCGAGGACCGGGAGCTCGGTGGCGGCGTGTACCGGCCGGAGCCGGACGGCGCGCGGGCACCAGCAGGTGCGCGGCCGCCCGCAGGTACGCTGCCGGGCACCCAGCCGAGCGCCCCGTACCGGGTCCAGTACCGGAGCCTGCTGCGCCACGATCCGCACCGGTTACGGGCCGCCCTGCTGCTGGTGGCGGCCCCCCTGGTGGAGGCGATCCTGCTGGTCTGGCTGCTGCTGCCGGAGCACTGGCCGGAGCGCCAGGACGAGACCAACGTCCTGGTGCTGCTCGGGGACAAGGTGATGATCGGCATCATCGCGGTGGTCGAGCTGTTCCGGCTGGTCAACGTGGTCTCCAACACCCACGCCACCCTGGTGGCCCGGGACCCGATACCGGTGACGCCGGAGTCCGGCACCCGGGTCGCCTTCCTCACCACCTGTGTGCCCGGCAAGGAGCCGCCGGAGATGGTGCGGGCCACGCTGCTGGCGGCGCGCGGCGTCCGGCACGAAGGACCGTACGACGTCTGGTTGTTGGACGAGGGAAACGATCCTGCAATGCGCGCCCTCTGCGCCGAACTGGGCGTCCGCCACTTCACCCGTTCCGGCCGGCCGCACTGGAACCGGCCGAAGGGGCGGTTCCGCGCCCGGTCGAAGCACGGCAACTACAACGCCTGGCTCCAGGCCCACGGCGACGACTACGACTTCTGGGTGTCCGTCGACACCGACCACGTGCCGCTGCCCGACTTCTGCGAGCGCATGCTCGGCTACTTCCGCGATCCGGACGTGGCATTCGTGGTCGGACCTCAGGTGTACGGGAACTACCGCAGCTCGGGTTCGGCCGTCACCAAATTCTCCGAGAGCCAGCAGTACCTCTTCCACGCACTCATCCAGCGCGCCGGAAACCGTTACGGCGCACCGATGTTCGTCGGCACCAACAACGCCGTCCGAATCCGCGCGCTCCGGTCGATCGGCGGGTTGTACGACTCCGTCACGGAGGACATGGCGACCGGTCTGGAGTTCCACCGCAACCGGAACCCGGAGACCGGGGAGAAGTGGAAGTCCGTGTACACCCCGGACGTCCTCGCCGTCGGCGAAGGCCCGTCCTCCTGGACCGACTTCTTCACCCAGCAACTGCGGTGGAGCCGTGGCACCTACGAGACCCTGCTCACCCAGTACTGGCGGGTGCTCTGGCGGCTGTCGCCCGGCCGACTGCTCAACTACACGCTGATGGTGGGCTTCTACCCGATGGCGGCGCTCACCTGGCTGCTCGGCGGGGTGTCCAGCGTGCTCTACCTGGGCTTCGGCGCCTCGGGTGTGCACGTCTCCTCGGAGCTCTGGATGATGCTCTACAGCGACGCCGCCGCGCTCCAACTCCTGCTCTACACCTGGAACCGCAAGCACAACGTGAGCCCGCACGAGCCGGCCGGCTCCTCCGGGGTCGCGGGCATGGTGATGTCGGCGCTCTGCGGCCCGGTGTACGCGGCCTCACTGCTCCAGACGCTGGTGCGCCGCCGCGGCGGCTTCGTGGTGACGCCCAAGGGCCGGGAGGCCAGCGCCGACCGGCTCGGCACCTTCCGCTACCACCTGTTCTGGGCGGTGGTGTTCGGCGGCGCCGTCGCCGTGTCCTTCCGCACCGGCTACGACCACGTGGCGATGCGCACCTGGGCCTGCATCGCCCTGGGCCTGACCGTGCTGCCGCTGCTGATCTCGGCCGGCGACGCCGTCCGCCGCCTGCGCACCCGGCCCACCGCCACCCTGACCGTGACCGGCGACCCGGGCGCGGCGCCCAAGGTGCTGCTGGAGAAGCGCCGCCCGGCCCTCACCCTCCGCCCGGCCGCGCCGGACACCCCGACGGTCACGCTCCGCCTCGTCCGGCCCGCCGGCCCGGCGTCCGACGACCCGGCGCCCGACCGCGCAGAGAGCGGCACGCCCACCCGCTGAGCCGCCCCGCCCCGTACCAGTCCCGCCCGCCTCCCGAGGGGACCACCACCGTGAAGATCCACAAGACCGGCCGCACCAAGCGCTTCGCCCTCGGCAGCACCGTCGCGCTGACCGTCGCCGGGATGAACGCCCCGGCCGTCCTCGGCTTCGCCAGCGACCAGTACCACCAGTACGTGATCAACCGCCCCGAGTACAAGGCGCGGTACGGCCACTGGCAGACCCTGTCGCTGCCCGCCGAGTTCCGGGTCAACGCCGTCCACGCCACCCTGCTGCGCACCGGAAAGGTGCTGATCGTGGCCGGGTCCGGCAACGACGAGAAGCAGTTCAACGCGGGCACCTTCAAGAGCCTGCTCTGGGACCCGGCGAGGAACACCTACAAGCTGATACCCACCCCCGCCGACATGTTCTGCGGCGGCCACGCCTCCCTCCCGGACGGCCGGGTGCTGGTGGCCGGCGGCACCCAGCGGTACGAGAAGCTGGACGGCGCGGTGAAGAGGGCGGCCGGCGTGATGCGGGTGCGCAACGAGAGCCCGGAACACGACCGCACCTTCCCCAAGGGCACCCTGTTCGTCGCCCCGAACGGCCGGGAGTACGCCAGCACCATCCAGGTGACCGTCCCCGCCGCGACCAAGACCGGCGCCGGGAAGCAGACCGTGGTCACGGCCGGCGAGCAGCACGTGTTCGTCGAGGCGGTCGGCGAGGGCCGGGACTACGTGAGCAACTCCCCCGCCCAGTACCGGATCAAGGGGCTGACCGGCGTCGACGCCCACAACCTGTACGGGCAGAGCGAGAAGCTCACCCTGGACAAGCAGGACTACCAGGGCATCCGCTCCGCCTTCGAGTTCAACCCGGACACCGAGCTCTACGAGCAGGTCACCGACATGGCGCACGCCCGGTGGTACCCGACCCTGACCGGGCTGGGCGACGGCCGGGTGGTCACCGTCTCCGGCCTGGACGACACCGGGCTGATCCTCAACGGCAACGACAACGAGATCTACGACCCGAAGGCCAGGACCTGGGCCAAGGGCCCCGACCGCTACTTCCCGACCTACCCGTCGATCTTCCTGACGGCGAGCGGCAAGCTCTTCTACTCCGGTTCCAACGCGGGCTACGGCCCCGCCGACAAGGGCCGCGAGCCGGGCCTCTGGGACCTGTCGAACAACGGCTTCCGGCCCGTCCCCGGACTGCGCGACCCGAAGCTGACCGAGACCTCCGCCTCGGTGCTGCTGCCGCCCGCGCAGGCCCAGAAGGTCATGGTGCTGGGCGGCGGCGGGGTCGGCGAGTCCCCGCTGTCCACGGCCCGCACCGACATCGTCGACCTGACCGCGCCCGAGCCCGCCTTCGTCCCGGGCCCCGACCTGCCGGCCGGCGGGACCCGCTACCTCAACAGCGTGGTGCTCCCGGACGACACCGTGTTCACCACCGGCGGCTCCAGCGGCTACCGCGGCCGGGGCGACAGCGACCTGCTCAAGGCCCAGGTGTACCACCCGGATTCCAACACCTTCAGCACCGCCGCCGAGCCCGCCGTCGGCCGCGACTACCACTCCGAGGCGCTGCTGCTGCCGGACGGCCGGGTCGCCGTGCTGGGCTCCAACCCGCTGTTCGCCGACAAGGCCGAGACCCAGCCCGGCGGCTTCGAGCAGCGCATCGAGATCTACACCCCGCCGTACCTGTACCACGGCGACCGGCCCGAGGTGACGGCCTCGCCCGCGGCGGCGAAGCTCGGCGGCACCGTCCGGATCGGCACCGCCCGGCCGGACGCGGTGACCACCGCCAAGCTGATCCGGCCGAGTTCGGTGACCCACGTGACCGACGTCGAGCAGCGCTCGGTCGCCCTGGACATCACCGGGCGCACCGCCGACGGGCTCTCGCTCACCCTCCCGGGCAACCCGAACCTGCTGCCGCCCGGCTGGTACATGCTGTTCCTGACGGACGCGGCCGGCACGCCGTCGGTCGCCCGGTGGGTCCAGGTCACGGGCTGAGCGGACGGCCCGCGCCGGGCCGGGTGGGCCGGGCGGGGCGGGCGCCTGTGCTCAGGGCACCGCCAGCGCTCAGCGCGCCGCCTGCGCCAGCGCGAGCGCGTACGGCAGCCAGAACTCGCCCGCCCGGGGCTCGCCGCGGCCGCACTCGCCGTCCGACTCCCCCGGGTTCTTGATCCACAGGTAGGCGTCGACCCCGGGCCGCCCCGTCTCGGTGGTCGGCGCCTCGCCGAGTGCCCGGCCGGGCGGGTTGCACCAGGATTCGGCACCCGCCGAGCCGTTGCCGCTGCGGCTGGTGTCGATGACGAAGTGCTTGCCGCCCAGGGCGGCGGAGAGCCGGTTGCCGTAGTCCACGTTCCGGTCGGTCGGATAGAAGTTGGCGACGTTCACGGCGAAGCCGTCCGCCGCCGCGATGCCGGACTTGCGCAGCGCCGCGGCCATCTCGTCCGGGTCCTGCGCCCAGCCCGGGTTGCCCGCGTCCAGGTAGACCCGGACGTTCGGACGCTTCTTCAACTCCTGGACGGCGAAGGCCAGCAGGCCGTACCGCTCGGCGGCCAGGTCCCCCTTGACCCCGCAGGTGTCCAGGGTGTGGGCGACGGCGTCCGGCTCCAGCACCACCCAGGCCCTGCGGTCGCCGAGGGCCCCGGCGACGCCGGTGATCCAGGAGCGGTAGGCGGCGGCGTCGGCGGCGCCGCCGGCCGAGTACTGGCCGCAGTCCCGGTGCGGGATGTCGTACGCGACGAAGACGGCCGTCCGGCCGGCCTCGGTGGCCCGGCGGCTCACCTGGTCGGCGATCTCCCGGGCGCCCTGTTCACCGAGCCACTGGGAGGAGGGCTGGGCGGCGATCCGCAGCAGGGTGTCGGCCTCTGCGGCACGGCCCTGGCCGCGCAGCACGGCGAGCTGCTGGGCGGCGTTGGTGCGGTCGGAGACGTAGAAGGCCTGCCCGGGAAGCTGGTTGAGGCCCGCGGCGCCGCCCGCCGGAGCCACGGCGGACGTTCCGGCCCCGCCGGGAACCCCGGAGCCGCCGGGGGATCCGCTCACCCCGCCGCCCTCAGCGCCCCCGCCACCGCACCCGGCGACCGCCGGCAACGCCAGCAGTGCCAGACCCGCCGTCAGCCCGACCCGCCGGCTGGTTCCTGCCCGCCCCACCCCGCGCACGTACCGCCCCTCCGCACCGGCTCCCGCCCCCGTCGGACCGGTCCGGCGACCGGTCGGCACCAGCTAAGCACACCCGGCCCCGGCCGACGGCCGCCACCGGTGAACGGCAAGTGGCCGTGGGCGGACGGGAATCCGAACCCCGTCCAGCCACGGCCACGTGCGGCACGACTGCGCGTCAGCCCTGCTTGAGGTCCGGCACCCGCCAGTCGATCGGCTCGCCGCCGAAGGCGTCCAGCGCCGCGTTGATCTGCGAGAACGGGCGGCTGCCGAAGAACAGCTTGGCGGAGAGCGGCGACGGGTGCGCGCCCTGGACCACCACGTGCTTCTCGGTGTCGATCAGCGGCAGCTTCTTCTTGGCGTAGTTGCCCCACAGCACGAAGACCACCGGCTCCTCGCGATCGCTCACCGCCTTGATCACCGCGTCGGTGAACTTCTCCCAGCCCTTCGCCTTGTGCGAGTTGGCCTCGTGGGCGCGGACCGTGAGCACCGCGTTCAGCAGCAGCACGCCCTGCTCGGCCCAGTGCATCAGGTAGCCGTTGTCGGGGGCCGGAATACCGAGGTCGGCGTCCAGCTCCTTGAAGATGTTGCGCAGCGAGGGCGGCGTCTTCGTCCCGGGCAGCACCGAGAAGCTCATGCCGTGGGCCTGGCCGTTGTCGTGGTACGGGTCCTGTCCGAGGACCAGCACCCGGACCTTCTCGTACGGAGTGGCCTGCAGCGCGGCGAACTCCTGGCCGCTCGGCGGGAACACCTCGTGCTCCGCGCGCTGGGCCGCCACGAAGGCCGCCAGCTCCGCGAAGTACGGCTTCTCCGTCTCGGCGCCGAGCACCGCGCGCCAGGACTCGGGCAGCTCCAGCCCGCCGCCCTGGCCGGCCTCGACCACGCCCGCCTCGACCGTGTCCGTCACGACATCTACCTCCCACACCGCGGCTGCTGCGCCGCCCGCCCTCTTACACCCCGAACGCTACACAGCCCCACCGACAACTCACTCCACGGGCGCCGGAGCCGCAGCACCGGCCGCCCGGGCCGCGCGCACCACCCGCACGTGCTCCACCCCGTTGAGCGCCACCAGCAGCACGGCCAGCACCACCAGCACCACCAGGGCCGGCAGCCGCACCATCGCGGGCAGCAGCCCCAGCGCCACCGCCGCCGCGGCGATCCGGGTGGTCGAGACCAGCCGGAACATCATCCAGCGGGTGTACCCGAAGGTCAGCAGGTACAGCCCGCAGCCGCCGTAGAGCAGCCCCACCGGTCCGGCGCCGAGCGCCTGCCACGGGTCCGCGACCGTCTCCGCGAAGCCGACCGCGACCCCGATCACCCCGGCCGCCAGCGCCAGGTGCCCGTACTGGAAGACCCTCCGGATCACGTCCCGCCGGGAGTCGGCGACCACCACGGCGTGCCGCATCGCGTCCGCCGCGAACACGAAGTACTGCCACCACAGCCCGGCCGAGATGGTGAACGCCGCTGCCACGGCGGCCAGTTCGGCCGCATCCAGCCGGGCCGCGGCGGCCGAGCCGCCGATCCCGACGACCGATTCGCCGAGCGCCACCAGCAGGAACAGCGCGAACCGCTCCGGCATGTGCGACGGGTGGTAGGCCACCTTGGCGAGCCGCCGCCGGAACACCAGCGGCGCGGCCAGGTCGCAGAGCGCGGCCGCCGCCCACAGCACCAGCCGCGGCCCGTCCGGCAGCAGCCCGCCGACCACCAGCAACGGTCCGCTGACCAGCACGCCCGCCCCGTACGGGCCGCGCCACACCCCCGGGACGCGCACCAGCAGGAGCAGCAGCACCACCCGGGCCAGCCAGTACCCGGCGCCGAGCAGCACGCCCCGGCCGCCGTACGCGCCGGGGACGGCGAGCGCCATGAACAGGCCGGCCAGTCCGACCAGCAGGATGCCCAGGCGGTCGCGCGGGTTGTCCACGTCACGGATGTTGGCCTGCACGGTGGTGCCGACCCAGCACCAGTACACCGGCACGAACACCACCAGGGCCCGGACCAGGCCGGTCAGGTCGTGCTGGTGGTGCAGCAGTCCGGAGACCTGGGTGATCGCGAAGACGAAGACCAGGTCGAAGTACAGCTCCGCCCAGGTGACCCGCTTCTCCGGCTCCTCCCCCGCCGCTTCCCCGGCCGCTTCCCCTGCCGCGCCTTCGCCCGTCGCCGCTTCCCCCGCCGTGCTCATCCGCCCGGTCCTCCCCACGCGTACGGAACGAGCCCCGCCCCGGCCCTCGGCCGGGACGGGGCTCGCGACTGCACCGCAGAGGTTAGACCAGCTCGACCAGGTCCGCGATCGACTTGACCACCCGGGTCGGCCGGTACGGGAAGCGCTCCACGTCGGTGGCGGAGGTCAGGCCGGTGAGCACCAGGATGGTCTCCATGCCGGCCTCCATGCCCGCGACGATGTCGGTGTCCATCCGGTCGCCGATCATCACGGCGGTCTCCGAGTGGGCGCCGGCGGTGTTGAGCGCCTCGCGCATCATCAGCGGGTTGGGCTTGCCGACGAAGTACGGGTCCACCCCGGTGGCCTTGGTGATCAGGGCCGCGACCGAGCCGGTGGCCGGCAGCACGCCCTCGGTGGAGGGGCCGGTCTCGTCCGGGTTGGTGCAGATGAACCGGGCACCCGCGTTGATCAGGCGGATCGCCTTGGTGAGCGCCTCGAAGGAGTAGGTCCGGGTCTCGCCGAGCACGACGTAGTCCGGGTTGTTGTCGGTCAGCACGTACCCGGCCTGGTACAGCGCCGTGGTGAGGCCGGCCTCGCCGATCACGTACGCGGTGCCGTTCGGGCGCTGGCTCTTGAGGAACTTGGCGGTGGCCAGGGCCGAGGTCCAGATGCACTCCTCCGGCACCTCCAGGCCCATCCCGGCCAGCCGGGCACTGAGGTCGCGCGGGGTGTAGATGGAGTTGTTGGTGAGGACGAGGAAGGGCTTGCCGGACTCCCGCAGCCGGCGGAGGAACTCCTCCGCCCCGGGGATCGGCGTGCCCTCGTGGATGAGGACACCGTCCATGTCGGTCAGCCAGGACTCGATGGGCTTGCGGTCTGCCACGTAGGTGTCTCCCTCGGTCTTGCAACGGTTCTGAACGATCTCGCACATCGCTCCGGACCGGACACCCTCGGCCGGCCGGGCGCCACTGGCTGCCCCAACGCCGACCAGCGTAGCCGCGCCCACCGGCAACGGCCCAGCACACCTCCCGGCACCCGGCACTCGGCGCCCGGCACGTGCGGAGCGCCCCTACCGCCGGCCCCCGGCGGCAGCCCACTCGAAGCCGCGCGAACCCCCGAAGGATCAGGCCGCCGTCCCATCGCCTCGATCCTCCTCCGGATCCGGTCCGTTGAGGACGCTCCCGTCGCCCCAGAAGCCGCAGTCGTGCTCGGCCCCGAGGTCGACCGGCCGGACGGCGTCGGGGCGCAGGGACATCACGTCGTCGCCGCGGAACCGGGCCCACGGGCGGCCGCTGGTCGCAAAGGCCGTCCAGGCGTGGATCATCCGGTCGGAGAGCCGCTGCTGGGCCGGTGTCAGCTGGGCGGGCCAGCCGGCGACGTCGAACAGGTACGGCAGCTCGGAGCCGTGGTACGCGCCGGGCGGCAGGCCGGGGGCGAAGCCGGGCTGCCCGGGGGCGTCGCGGTCGGCGAACTCGTAGGCGTACACCTCGGTGTGCCGGGCGAGCAGGCGGTCACCGGTGAGCGTCGGGCAGGACCAGATGCGGTCCGTGGCGAGTGCGGCCCAGGCGAGCGCGGGGGAAGGGTAGGCGTCGGCCGGGTACTCGTCGGCGACCTGGCCGGCCTGGTCACCGAAGCTGTCGGCGAGCAGGTGGTCGTACCGCTCCGCGGTGATCGGTTCGACGTAGCGGTTCTGCGCGGCGACCCAGCCCCGGTGCTCGTCGCGGTTGCCACCGCTGAGCACCGGCACCCGCTGGAACCGGCCCTCCCGCAGCGCGGCCGCCGGTTCGAGCGGGAGCAGCGAGGTGCCGTACGCGGGCCGGGTGAAGGCGGTGCCGTGCCGGTACAGGGCGGCCGTCGGCTGCTGCCGGAGGCAGTCCAGCGTGTGGCAGCCGACCGTGGCGGCGAGGGTCTGGCCGGCCGCCTCGACCGACGTGCGGTCGGCCCAGGGCGAACCGGCGGGCATGCCGGGGAAGAACAGGTTCCGCGGGTAGTCGATCAGGCAGGATCCGCTCTGGATCACGGCCTTGTCGAACAGTCCGGCGGCTGCGGGCGAGGTCAGCTGGGAGCACACGCTCATGCCGCCCGCGGACTGTCCGGCCAGCGTCACGTTGCGCGGATCGCCGCCGAACGCGGCGATGTTCCGGCGTACCCAGCGCAGCGCGGCCTGCTGGTCGGCGAGCCCGAAGTCGCCCGAGTCCGCCAGGCCCGGGTAGCCGAAGGTGCCGAAGACGCCCAGCCGGTAGTTGACCGTGACCACGACCGCGTCGCCGCTGACCGCCATCCGGTGCGGGTCGTAGTCGCTGCCGGCGCCGGAGGTGAAGCCGCCTCCGTGCAGCCAGACGATCACCGGGCGGTGGTCGGCCCGGGCCGGCGCGGTCACGTTGAGGTAGAGGCAGTCCTCGCTGCCGTCGGGCTGGTCGGGCCGGCCCTGCGGGCAGCGGTTGCCGGGTGCGGTGGCCGACCGGATCCCGGCCCACGGCGCGACGGGCTGCGGATCGCGCCAGCGCAGCGCGCCGACCGGCGGTGCGGCGTACGGGATGCCCTGGTAGGTGCGGTAGCCGTCGTGCGTGCTGCCGAGCACCGTGCCGGCGTCGGTGGCAGCCACCGCGCCGGTGCCGGCGGTGTCGGCGGCGGCGGCCGGTGCGGTCGGCAGGGCGGCGAGTGCCGCCAGCAGCGCGGCGGCCAGCAGCCTCGGGACGCGTGTCATCACAAGCTCCCCCCGTCGGGATTGTTGATACGTGTGTATCACACGGCAGGGGAGGTGCGAAACAGTTCGTCGAGGTGGTGGGTCAGGATCGCCAGCGCGGCCTCGCCGTCCCGCTGGCCGCCGAGCACGCTGGAGCCGAGCCCGTTGGTCATGGCCAGCAGCCCGGCGGCGGTCAGCTCCGGATCGCGCCCGGCCGGGACCTCGCCGAGCTGCTGGGCGGCCCGGATCTGCTTGGCCAGGAAGGATTCGAGCATGTCGGGGTACGTGGTGCCGTGCTGCTCGGCCAGCCGCGGCTCGCTCAGGACCAGCGTGTAGTACGCGGCGTAGGTACGGGTGATCCGGCGGCTCTCGGCGTCCGTGGGCAGGATGCAGGACAGGATCGCGGTGACGATGCCGCGCGGGGTCGGCGGGCTGCCGGCCGCCGCGATCCACTTCTGCATCCGCACCTGGAGCTGCGCGCCCAGCCGGGCGAGCGCGTCCATCAGCAGCTCGTCCTTGGTGTGGAAGTAGTACTGCACCAGGCGCAGCGACACCCCTGCCTCGGCGGCCACGACCCGCATGCTGGCCGCCTGCAGGCCCTGGGTGTCGGCGATCCGCAACAGCGCCTCGGCGATCTGAGTACGCCGCTGCTCGTGGTCGACGCGGGTGGACACTTCTCGACTACCTCCGAAATCTGATACAACCGTATCACCGTGAACCAGAGGGGGCGCCCGGTGACCAGGACGAGGAACGCGCTGATCTGGGGTGGCATCGCCGCCCAGCTGTTGTTCACCGTCTCATGGCTCGTCGGCGGGCTGGTC
Source organism: Kitasatospora sp. NPDC029367 (assembly GCF_055569135.1). Taxonomy (NCBI): domain Bacteria; kingdom Bacillati; phylum Actinomycetota; class Actinomycetes; order Kitasatosporales; family Streptomycetaceae; genus Kitasatospora; species Kitasatospora sp. NPDC029367. The sequence goes on along the minus strand of NZ_JBVHYH010000004.1, from coordinate 105,589 downwards.
GAGGGCCGGGGCTACCGGGTGTCCGCGGACACCATCAGCGACCTGGGCGCGCTCACGGCGAGCCACCCCGGCTGGAAGCTGGCGGCGCAGGGCATCGCCGGACTGCTGACCATGGCGTTCGCGCTCTTCGCGCTGCGCCCGGCACTCGCCGTCCCCGGCGGCCCCCGCCCGGTCGCGGCCTGGCTGGTGGCCGCCTCCCCGGTGGGGCTCGACAACGTCGCGGACGTCCTCTTCCGACTGGACTGCCGGGCCGCCGACCCCTGGTGCGCGCACCGCCTCACCGGCGACTCCTGGCACGCGAGCGCGCACGTCGGGCTGGCCCTGGCCGGCTTCGTGCTGCTGGTGATCACCCCGGCCGTGCTGGCCGCGCAGTTCCGGGCCCACCCGGCCTGGCGGGGCAGCGCGAACGCGGCGCTGGCCTACAGCCCGGTGATGTTCGTCGGTGTGCTGGTCTACGTCGGCCTGCACGGGCGCGACGGCGCCGGCTACGCCGAGCGCGCGCTCGCCCTGGCCGCCTCGACCGGAGTCGTCCTGCTGGCGCTGCGGGCGAGCAGGCTCACGGGCCAGGAGCTGGACAGGGGCGCCCCGCGGACGGGAAAGCCCCCGTACGCGACGGCCCCGGCGGACGCGACGGCCCCGGCGGACGCGACGGCCCCGGCGGACGCGACGGCCCCGGCGGACGCGACGGCCCCGAGCGGGGAACGGGAGGAGCCGGGAAACCGGGAGGCGCCGGGAAACCGGGAGCAAAGGGGCGCCTCGTGATTGAGTGGGCCGCATGAACCCGCTGACCGCCCCCCGCCCCCTCCGCGTCGGCCTGATCGGCTACGGCCTGGCCGGCTCCGCCTTCCACGCCCCGCTCATCGCCACCACGCCCGGGCTGCGGCTGGACGCCGTGGTCACCGCCAACCCGGAGCGCCGCGAGCAGCTGCGGCGCGAGCACCCGGAGGCCCGCGCCGTCGACACCCCCGAGCAGTTGCTCGCCGACCCGGACACGCTGGACCTGGTGGTCGTCGCCTCGCCCAACCGCACCCACGCCCCGCTGGCCCGCGCCGCCCTGCGGGCCGGCCTGGCCACCGTGGTGGACAAGCCGCTGGCCGGCACCGCCGCCGAGGCGCTGGAGCTGTGCCGGCTGGCCGAGGAGCGGGGCGTCCTGCTGTCGGTGTTCCAGAACCGGCGCTGGGACGGCGACTTCCTCACCGCGAGCCGGCTGGTGCGCGGCGGCGCGCTCGGCCGGGTGCACCGCTTCGAGTCCCGGTTCGAGCGGTTCCGCCCCAAGCCCAAGGCGGGCTGGCGCGAGCTCGCCGACCCGGCCGAGGTCGGCGGCACCCTGTACGACCTGGGCAGTCACCTGGTCGACCAGGCGCTCACCCTGTTCGGGCCGGTCGAGACGGTGTACGCGGAGATCGACGTGCGGCGGGACGGCGCGGTGGTGGACGACGACGCCTTCGTCGCCCTGACCCATGCCTCCGGCACCCGCTCGCACCTGTGGACCAGCGCCATCACCCCGCTGACCGGCCCCCGGCTGCGGGTGCTCGGTGACACCGCCGGGTACGTCAAGCACGGCATGGACCCGCAGGAGGCCGAACTGCGGTCGGGCCGCCGCCCGGACGGCACCCACCCGTGGGGCACCGACCTGCCCGAGCACTACGGCACCCTGGGCAGCGACGGGTCCACGATCCCGCTGCCCACCGACCCGGGCGACTACCCCGCCTTCTACGCCGGCATCGCCGCCGCCCTGGCCACCCCCGGTACCCCGCCCCCGGTCGACCCCCGCGACGCGGTGGCCACCCTCACCGTCCTGGAGGCCGCCCGCACCTCGGCGGCCACCGGCCGGACGGTCCGGCTGAGCTGACGGTCCGACCGACCGAACCCCGCTTCACCTTTCCTCGACCGACTCTCCTACTCGCCGTGATCCCGTTCGCCGGGATCGTCGCGGCCGCGGCGGCGGCGATGAAGGCCGCGACCGTGCCGGCGGACGAGGTGGAGCGCAGCGGGGCCGACGCCGCCCTCACACCCCGATGACCTCCACGGCCGAGCCCAGCCCCCGGAAGTCCGCCACGTTGCGGGTGTACAGCGGCAGCCCGTGGGCGGAGGCGACGGCGGCGATCATCAGGTCGATCCGGCGCGGGCGCGGCTGCCGTCCGGCGGCGATGGTCAGGGTGACGAGGGTGCCGTAGCGGGCGGCGGCGGCCGCGTCGAAGGGCAGCGGGTCGAAGTCGGCCATCGCCGCGCCGAGCACCTCCAGCCGGGCCGCCCGGCTGATCGGGTCGCGGGCCATCGAGACGCCCTGCTGGAGTTCGGCGAAGGTGATCGCGGTCAGCTCCGGCACGGCGGGCAGGTCGCCGGGGCTGAGCAGCGCCAGGTCGATGTACACACAGGTGTCCAGCACCCCGGCGGGCCGCCGCCGGGACGCCCTCCGGCGCTCAGCCACGCCGCCGCTCGAACGGGTCGTCGCCCTCGTCCCCGACGAGTTCCTCGGGCCCGAAGTGCTCCTCGGCCTCCTTGCGCATCTCCTGGTAGTCCACCCGCGGCAACTTCACGTGCCGCGCCACCAGCTCCTCCGCCGTGAGCCGCCGCCGCCCGGACACCGGCCGCAGCTCCGCGACCTCGACCCCGTTCCTGGTGATGTGGAAGGTCTCCCCCGCCTCCACCGCGTCCATCACCGCGGCGGAGTTGTTCCGGAACTCCCGCTGGGTAATCGTCCTCATGCCCTCCAAGGTAGCCCCGCGTAGCACCGACGGCTACACCCCGCGCGTTCGTGGATTCACGCCCCGCCGCCCCGGCCGATCGACTACGTTCGAACACAAATCGATCAGGTGGGGGGCTTCTGTCATGGCCGGGACCAATGAGAAGGACCAGAACCCGTGGCTCTACGGCCAGGACGGTCCACCGTCAACCACTCTGCCCCGCCCCGCCGGCCCCTGGGCGGGCGCAGCCGGGGCGGGCGCCCCCGTCCTTGTACAGCCGGCCGTGCTCCAGCAGACCGCCGGCGAAGCGCGGCGGCTGCGCGGTGAACTCAAGTCCTCCGTCACCCGCGCCGAGCCGGACACGGCGGCGGCGGTCCAGGCGCTGGCCGACGGGTGGGCCAGCGGGCCCGCCCTCTCCCAGGCGCTCACCTGGTGGAAGGCCCGCTGGACCAGCCTCGACAACCGACTCGGCCTGGCGGCTGACCGTCTGGACGCCACGGCACGCAGCTATCACGCCGCCGATGCCTCCGCCGCCACCACCTTCAAGGGGCCGTGAACGATGGTGACCTTCGCCCAGCTCCGCTCCGCGTCCTTCGAGTCCCTCGACCACGCGGGCGACACCTGGACCGGCGTCTCCGGTCACATGGAGCACCTCGCCGGCCAGGTCCGGTTCGGCGTCCTGCACCCGCTGACAGGTAGCAGCGGCAGTCCCTACGCCCCCGTGTCCGGCGAGCGGCCCTGGACCGGTCCGGCCGCCGACGAAGCGGCGCGGGAGATCGGATTCCTGGCCGACGAGATGGCGGCCTTCCACTTCGAGGCCCTGGCAATCTCCGCGGCCCTGCACCGTGCCAACAAGGCTTTCGCCGACGCCAAGCAGAAGCTGCTCCGGGCGATCGGCGACGCCGAGGGCTTGGGTGCGACCGTGGCCGCCGACGGCTCGGTCACGCTGCCCGGGCTGTCTCGCGAGGAGCGGAACGACCCTGAGGCGGTGGCGTACCACAAGCGGAAGTGGGACGAAGTCCAGCAGCACGTCCAGGTCATGACCGCGGCTGTGACGGCCGCCACCGAAGCCGACAGGACCGCGGCCACCGCCCTCCTCGCGCTCAACCCGGAGGAGGTCGACCCGGCAACGCATCCTGATGGGCTCGGCAACGCCCAGGGAGACCTGGCGGCGGCCGCGGGCATGCCGACCAACCCCAACGATCTGAAGGCATGGTGGGCAGCCCTCGACCCCGCCGTACGGGCCGGGCTGCTCGCGTCCGATTCACCGAAGCTGATCAAGGCGGGGATCCTGGGTCCGACCGGCTACGAGTGGTCGGCACCGGACACAGGGGCCGGGCCGTGGAAAGTCCGGGAGCCGGGCCTGCGCGAGCAGAACATCCGGGCGATGGCATTCGCCATGGTCGGCGGCGGCTCACTTGTCGGCTACCCGGATGCCTCCGTCAACATGGCGCACTACCTGGACGGGACCGGCACGCCCCTCACCGTGGACGTCGACCGCATGCTCGGCGACGACGCCGGCTTCAAGGAGGACGCGGGTGTCCAACTGGCCGCCAACAGCGCCCAGTGGCGGCAGGCCGCGTTGGCGGCGTTCGAGAAGTCGGGAGGGGCTCCGGTCGCAATCCCCGTGGAGAGCCCGGTCGCCCATCGCACGTTCGGTGACCGCAACTGGTTCCTGGCGGTCGGGAGTCATCCGTACCTCACGTCCGGAGTGGTGACGGCCGTCCCGGGGCCGGACGGAAAGCCCCGGGTCTCCCTGCAGTACCAGGTCAACGTTTGGGACCGTTACAACTGGGACCCCGGCAAGAGCACGCCGATCGCCGGTACCGACATCACGGACGCGGACATGGCGAGCCTGCACCAGACCGGGCTGGCCAAGGAGTACGACATCGTCGGCAGGACCAAGCCGATCACCGTCCGGCTCGATGACGCCGAGGGTGGTCCCGGCGGTGGCGCCGAATCACGAGGGGGCCGCCGGGGTGCGCGGGGCGGGGCTGTGAGGCAGGAACAGTGAGGCGACGGCGATGGCGGACCCTGCTGCTGGGGGTCGTGCTGCCACTGGTGCTCACCGCGGGCGCGGTGGGAGGCCTGTACTGGTTGCGGGAGTGGGATCGACATCCGGCGGCGGACAGTGGGCGGCCCGGGTCGTGGGTGACGGTCCGTTCCGAGGAGGTCGCGGCGTTCGCGCGGGTGCGGGTGCCCGGGTCGGCGGGCGAGCTGCGGTGGGCGTACCGGAAGGGGCTCCAGGACGACGTGGCGTTCCTCTCGTTCCGGCTGCCGCCGGGCGAGGAGCAGGGGTTCCTGAACGGACTGGGGATCTCGCTGACGCCGGACGCCGGCACGGACCTCGGGAGCGGTGTGCTGGAGGGGTTCCGTCAGGCGGGGGCGCCGGACCCGAGGGCGGCAGGGGCGTTGCGCCACGGTTCCGTCGTCGCCGACGCGCTGCCCGGCCACGACAAGCGCCTCGCCGAGTCGGCGTGGCTGGCGGAGGAGGCGGACGGGGGGACGCGGGTGTGGGTGCACGCGGTGGACGCTCCGTGAGAAATTCCCCTTTACACCGGGAACCCGGGGGGCCGTAGGATCGTCGTGCTGAACGTCCGGAGCCGGGAAGACATCGAGAGGGGGGCCTGCCGTGGGTGTTGTCGCGATGTTGCTGGGCCTGCTCCGGGTGTTGACCGGGCAGTTGGTGACCGACGGCGGCGGGCTTGCGTCCGTCGCCGCCGTGGCGGCGATGGTCCTGGTGGCCGGGGCGGTCGCGGGGGCCCTCGCCGGGGCGCGGTTGCTCGGGGCACGGGCCCCGGCCGCGGTGCGCAGCGGGGTGCTGCGGCGCCGCGCGTTCCGTACGGCGTTCCTTCCGCAGCGTGATCCGGATGCCCGGGGCAGGCGACGCCCCAGGGCGCCGGGAGCGGCCCTGGCGGCCGCGTAGTCCCGCAGTTCTCCCGTACGGTGCCCGCGCTCTCGCGGCTGCCCGTACCTTCTTCGCGGCCGTCCTCCGCCGATCACTCATGTCCTGAGACCCCGGAGGGCTCGCTTCACCATGTCCGTTCTGTCTGTTCTCGACCCGGCCGTCACCGTCGCCCACGCCGTGGTCGCCACGCTCGCCCACGCCCTGCCGGCCGCGCTGGCGATCGTCCTGTTCGTGCTCGCCGTGCGGCTCTGCCTGCACCCGCTGGCGCGGGCGGCGGCGCGTGGGGAGAAGGCCCGCTCGAAGCTGGCGCCGAAGATCGCCGCGTTGAACGCGAAGCACAAGAAGAACCCGGAGAAGGCGCGCGAGGCGCTCGCGGAGCTGTACCGGAAGGAGCAGGTCTCGCCGTTCGCGGGCTGCCTGCCGATGCTGGTGCAGATCCCGTTCTTCTCCGTGATGTACCGGCTCTTCACCACCCCGAACGACCTGCTGGACCACACCCTGTTCGGGGTGCCGCTGGGCCTGCACGTCGGGAACGCGCACGGCGCCGGGCAGTTCGCGGTGTTCGGCCTGCTGTACGCCGGGCTGGCGGCGGTCGGATACGTCAACTACCGCCGGGCCCGGCGCGCGGCGGCCGCGCAGACCACCCCGCAGCCGGGGGCGGGGCTGCTGCCGTACCTGTCCTTCGTGTCGGTGGTGTTCGCGATGCTGGTGCCGGTGGCCGCCGCGCTCTACCTGCTCACCACCAGCGTGTGGTCGGCCTCCGAGCGGGCCTGGCTGTACCGGGGCACCGGCCAGGTCCCGGCGACGGCGCTCGCGGTCTGACCGGGAGGACATCCGAAGGCCGGCCGGGCCGGCGGTTCGGCGCCGCGGCTCGGCCCCGCGGCTCAGAAGTGGCGCAGCAGCTCCGGGAAGGCCGCGAGCTGCAGCGTCGCCTCGTCCGGGCCGAGGTCCTCGTGCTCCAGCACCCAGGTGTGCTCGTGCGGGATGAAGACGGTGCGCAGGCCGGCCCGGCGGGCGGGGGCGATGTCGGACTTGGGCGAGTTGCCGATCATCCAGGTGCGGTCCGGGTCGAGGCCGAGTTCGGCGGTGAGCTGCCGGTAGGTGTCGACGGACTTCTCGGCCACGATGTGGATCCCGCCGAAGTGGTGGTCGATGGTGGAGGCCGTCACCTTGGCCTGCTGCTCCTCCTGGTCGCCCTTGGTGAGCAGCAGCAGCCGGTGGCGGCCGGCCAGGGCGGCGAGGGTGTCGGCGACGCCGGCGATCAGTTCGACCTCGCCGCGCCGGGTGAGCGGGGTGAGCAGCTCGTCGATCCGGGCGAGCTCGGCCGCGGTGGGGGTGCGGTCGTCGTTCAGCTGCCGCAGGCAGTCGGCGAGGCTCTGCCGGAAGACGGTGGCGCCGTAGCCGAGGGCGGCCGCGTTGGCGGCCTCGATCCGGTCGAGCAGGGCCCGGGCGCCGTCGCGGCCTTCCGGGGCGGCGGCCCAGTCCAGGAAGCCGTCGATGACCCGCTCGAAGAGGACGTTGTTCTCCCAGAGGGTGTCGTCGGCGTCGAAGATGAGGATCTGGTCGGTGTGCATGAGGGTCCTTGGGTGAGGGTGGTCCGGTTCAGCCGAGCAGGCGGGCGGCGCGGTCGAGGGTCTCGCGGAAGTTCTCCTCGGTGGTCCGCTGCCGGGCCTCCTCGATGCTGAGCCACTCCAGCGGGGAGGCCGGGTTCTCCGGGCGGGCGTCGTCCGGGCTGGCGGTGGCGAGCAGGAAGCGCAGGTCGGCGTGCTCGTGGGCGGGCTCGACGGGCGAGGCCGGGACGGGCACCACGGCGAGGTGGACGAGGGCGGCGTCGGGCCAGGGAGTGAGGTCGGTCAGGCCGGTCTCCTCCAGGCCCTCGCGCAGGGCGATGTCCAGCGGGAGGGTCTCCCCCGGGTCGCCGTGGCCGCCGACCTGCAGCCAGGCCTGCTGGCGGACGTGCCAGCGCAGCAGCACCCGGCGGGTGGGCGGGTGGACGATCAGCGCGGAGGCGGTGAAGTGCAGCGGGGTGCCGCGGTCCCAGACGGAGGCGGCGTCTGTGGCGTCTGCGGCATCTGCGGCTTCGACCAGGGCGGTCGCCCTGGCGTGGTCGGCGGTCTCGACCGGGCCCTGCGGCCGGTGGCCGGCCAGGAGCCGGGCCAGGTCGGGGCTCTGCGGGGCGGGGCTCTGCGGGGTGGTGTCCGTGGTCACCATGGTGCTGGACTCTCCTCGTTCCGCCCCGGGGCGCCTCCGCCCCGCCCCGCGCCGGAGCCTCGCGCCCCGTACCGCGGCACGCCGGGCGGCGTCGCGCGGCACGGCGTCAACGGGCTTGCGGGGGTGGGCGATCGGGCCCGGGGGCTCCGGTTCCGGTGAACCCGGGAAGCCTAGCCCGGGGGTGCTCGGGCGGCCCACCGGTTTTCCCGGCCGCCGGGGCCCGTACCGGCTGGTCGGGCGCCCCCTCGGAAGGCCGTAGCCTGTGGTGATCGTTTCGGGACAGGTGGAGGGATGTCGTCATGGTGGCTGCTCCGGCGCTCGCCGAGCTGCGCGAGGTGTGCCAGCCGCAGGCCAAGCTGCAGAGCCGCAACGGTGAGCACTGGGCGGGCCGGCTCTACATGCGGGCGGTCTCGCTGCGGACCACCCGTCAGCTGGTGCGCACCTCGGTCTCGCCGAACACCCTGACCTGGGTGATGGTGGTGTGCGGGGTCGGCGGCGGCGCGGCCCTGCTGATCCCGGGCCTGACCGGCGCGGTGCTCGCGGCGGTGCTGTTCCAGCTGTTCCTGCTGTTCGACTGCGTGGACGGCGAAGTGGCGCGCTGGAAGCGCCAGTTCAGCATGGCCGGGGTGTACGTGGACCGGCTGGGCGCCTACCTCGCGGACGCCGCGCTGATGGTCGGCGCGGGCGTGCGGGCGGCGCGCGGCGGCTCGGAGCTGTGGGTATCGGCGGGCCTGGCAGCCGCGCTGGGCGTGGTCCTGCTCAAGGCCTCGACGGACCTGGTGGACGTGGCCCGGGCGCGCAGCGGGCAGGCGCCGGCGGACGAGGAGTCCACCCAGCCGCGTTCCCAGGGCATCGCGACGGCCCGCCGGCTTGCCTCGATCTTCAAGATCCACCGGGTGACCAACGGCATCGAGGCCTCACTGGTGCTGCTGGCGGCCGCCGTCGTGGACGCCGGACTGCACAACCTGGACGCCACCCGGTGGACGCTCGCCGGGATCACGGTGATCACCTGGGGGATGGTGGTGGCGCACCTGGCGTCGATCCTGTCGTCGTCGCGGCTGCGCTGAGGCCACCTTCCCGGCGGCTGCGGCGGGGCTGCGGTAGGGCTGAGACGCTCCTCCCCCGGCCGGGGGAGGAGCGCGTCGCAAGCCCGCCGCCGGGCGGACGCGGCGTCACCGGCCCGCACCGGAGGGTGGAGCCATGACGACGCCGCGGCCGACCACCGCCATCACCCGCTCCCCCGCCGCTGAGGCCGTGCCCGCCCCGCCGCGCTGGGCCGTCCGGGCCGCCCACCTGGCCGCGGTGACCGCCCTGCCCGCCGGGCTGTGGCGGCTCGGCCTGATCCTGGGCCTGCACGGCGGCTACACCGACGCGGGCTACCACGCGGTGGGCTTCACCGGCTGGGACGCGGTCTGGCCGCTCACCCTGAGCGTGCTCACCGAGGCGCTGGCCCTGCTCACCCTGGGCCTGGTCCGGCCGTGGGGTACGGTGCCGCCGCGCTGGATCCCGCTCCTCGGCGGGCGGCCGGTGAACCCGCGCCGGGTCGTCCTGGCGGCCTCGCTGGGCGCAGCCGGGCTGACGGTGCTCTGGACGCCGTTCCTCTTCTGGTGGGGCGTGCAGCATCCGAACATGACCCCGCTGGGGCATCTGCTGGTCGGCTTCCTCTACCTGCCCGCGGTCGCCTGGGGCCCGCTGCTGGCGGCGGTCACGGTCTCGTACCACCGCCGGCACCGCGCGGCCGCGCCGCGCAACCCCTGATTCTCCAGTGAGAGTCCTCGTTTTGGGGGGAGGGGGGGGGGGGGGGGCTCTTTTCCCAAAGGAGGGGGAGGAAGGGGGGGGAAAAACCAAAGGCCGAAGAAAG
>NZ_JBVHYH010000004.1:0-95912 GCF_055569135.1 Kitasatospora sp. NPDC029367 | reverse complement strand
CTTCCCCCCCCCCCTCCCCCCCCCCCCCCCCACCCCCCCCCCCCCCCCCCCCCCCCCCCCCTTCCCCCGGGGACCCTCTTCTTCAAACAACCCCCCCCCCCCCCCCCCCCCCCCCCCAACGGGCGGAGATCAGCGGCGGGCGCCGACTACGGCTGCAGGGTGATCGAGTTGATCGGCGTCATGTCCTTGTCGATGTACTGGCCGGCGGGCAGGTAACCCTGGCAGCCCACGCCGTCAAGCGACACTGCACGGGAAGTCGGCCCGAAGGCGATGGACCGAGCCGTGTCTCGTAATTGATCTTGCAGGACCAAATGTCGTTGAGCTCGTGGCGGACAGCCCGGAAGACTCCGACTGAACTCGGGGATGGTCGCCCTGATGCTGCGGCGCCGCAGGGGGTCGCGGATCCCGACCTAGCCGTGCCAGGCCGGTTCGGCGCCGAGCTCCGCTCCGTGCTCGTTGCGTGCGAGCGCGGCCAGGACGGTGTCGAGCAGGCCGGGGAAGCGCCGTTCGAGGTCGACCGTCCGCAGCGCGGAGAACCGGCGGTTGCCCTCCTCGCGCTGGTTGATCACACCGGATTCGCGCAGCACCTTGAAGTGGTGGCTGAGCGTGGAGGGCGCGACGTCCACCGGGAAGGTGCCGCAGGCCCGTTCGGGTTCGGCGCGCAGAATCCGGACGATGGTCATCCGGGTGGGGTCGGAGAGCGCGTGCAGGACGTCGTACAGGTCGATCTCCTCGACCGCGGGGTGGGTGAGCGCCGGCCGGCGGCGGGTGCTGCGGGGCATCTTCCTACCTCCTCTGATCTGCAATGTTCGACAAACGACGAAACTGGGTGGTACCACTGTGTCCACGGCAATTTCGCCGTTCGTCGAACATCGTAGTCGAGGGGGGCCGACATGCGCGCACTGGTGATGACCGCACCCGGCGGAGCCGAGAACTCCGAGATCCAGCAGATCGAGGCACCGCGCCCCGGCCCCGGCCAGGTCGCGATCGACGTCGCCTGGGCCGGACTGAACTTCGTGGACGTGATGACCCGCCGCGGGGACGGTGGCTACACCGCCGAGTGGCCGCACCTGCCGGGCAAGGAGGTCGCCGGTACGGTCCGCGCGCTCGGTGAAGGCGTCACCGGACTCGCCGTCGGCGACCGGGTCGCGGCCGCGCCCGTCGGCGGCGGACTCGCCGAGGTGGTGCTCGCCGACGCCGTCCTCACCGTCCCCGTCCCGGACGGGCTGACGCTCAGCGCGGCCGCCGCCGCCCCGCTCGGCCTCGCCACCGCCGTCCTGCTGCTCACCGACGCGGGCCGGCTCACCGCCGGGGACAACGTCCTGGTCCACTCGGCCGGCGGGGGCATCGGCAGCGCCGTCGCCCAGCTCGTCCCGCTGCTCGGCGGCGGGGGCATCCTGATCGGCACCGTCGGCCGCCCGGAGAAGGCCGCGGCCGCCGTCGAACTCGGCTACCACCAGGCCTTCGCCCGCGACGAGAAGCTCGCCGACGCCGTCCGCGCCGCCACCGACGGCCGGGGCGTCGACCTCGTGCTCGACCCACTCGGCACCGCCGCCCTGGAGTTCGACCTCGCCGTCACCGCGCCCGGCGGCCGGATCGTCCTGTTCGGCAACGCGGGCGGCGGCGAACTCGACGCGCTGCCCCCGCTCGGCCGGCTGATGGGCGGCAACCTCTCCGTCACCGGGTTCAGCCACCGCGGCTACGCCGTCACCGCACCCGAGCGTCTCGCCCGGGCCATCCGGACCACCCTCGACCTCCAGGCGCACCGCGGACTCACCGTGCCGCTCACCGAGCTCCCGGGCCTGGAGGCCGTACCGGCCGCCCACGACGCGATGCAGGAGGGGCGGGCCACCGGCAAGTACGTGGTGCGGGTGGGCGGTTGAGCGGTCGGGCCGGGCCGGCCGGCCGATCCGGCCCGACCCGGCCCGTCAGACCGTGAGGACCGCTCCCGGGTCGGCGTGCCCGACCGGGCCGGCGAACCGGGACGCGGCGCGGGCCACCGCCTCCGCCGGGGTCAGCGCCCGGCCCACGTGGGTGACCACCAGCCGACCGGCCCGGGCCGCCGCGGCGGTGGCGCCGGCCTGCTCGGCGGTGTGGTGCGCGGGGTCGTCGCCCTCCGCCTCGCACAGCAACAGGTCGCAGTCGGCGGCCAGTTCGGTGAGTGCGGCGCAGGGCGCGGTGTCGCCGGAGTAGACCAGCGAGCGGCCTCCGGCCTCCGCCCGGAGCGCGAAGGCCGGCATGCCGTGTTCCACCGCCCGGCTGGTCAGCGTCAGTGGCAGCGCGCCGGAGCCCACCGCGACCCGGTGCCCGTCGGACAACTCGGTGACGGCGAAGGCGGATTCGACCGGGCTGCGGCGCGCCGAGTTGGTCAGGAAGTCCGCCAGCCGGTCGGCGATGCCGGGCGGGCCGTAGAGCGGGATCGGCGCGGCGAGCCGCACGTCCGCGTACAACGCGCCGTAGTAGGCGGTGAGCAGGTCGGCGCAGTGGTCGGCGTGCAGGTGCGAGATCCAGATCGCGTCCAGCCCGTCCAGCCGGACGTACCGCTGCAACGGACCGAGGGTCCCGGTGCCCGCGTCCACCCACACCCGGGCTCCCCCGGCAGTCACCAGGTAGCCGGAACACGGGTTGTCCGCGCTCGGGTAGGGGGTGGCGCTCCCCAGGACGGTGAGTCGCAGGGCGCTGTCGGGGCCGGGGCCGGGAGCTGATGAGGATTCGACCATCGGCCGAGCCTAGCCCCGCCCGGGAGGTCGGCCGGTCCGACGGTGCGATGATCGGTCCGCAGATGTGCGTCCAGGTCGAGGAGTGGTGTCGGAGATGTTCGCCGGGGGAACCGCGCGGCTGCTGGTCAGGAACGACGGCGATACGCCGCTGGAACTGACCGTGGAGCCGTGGGCCGACGCCTACCAGCTCGAGCCGGGGCAGACCCGGGTCGTCATCACCCACTCCCCCGCAGCGGACGGTTCGTGGCCCGGGACCGTGCGCGGTGATCAGCCCTTCCAGGTGGACCACCGCCGGGATTCGGTCACGGTGTGGGCCTTCGGCCACTGCTTCCACCTCGGCGACACGGCGGACCAGGAGCTCGACGCGGCCGACTGGCAGTGCCCCGCCCGGGCCGCGCGAGGGGAATAGGCCGGTCCGGTCGCGCAGTTGGGCCCGGCATGACCAAGGTTCTGGTGATCGGCGCGAACGGCAGTGTGGGCAGGCACGTGGTGGCCTCGCTGGTCGAAGGCGGGCACGAGGTACGGGCGTTGGTGCGGGACGCGGCGGCATCCTCGCTGCCCGCCGGGGTGGCGGCCTTCCAGGGGGACCTTGCGGCGCCGGAGAGCCTCACGGCCGCGCTGGACGGCGGGGTGGACGGCGTCTACCTGATGTGGCCCGGGATCCCGGTGCAGCCACGGGTGGTCAAGCTGATTGCCGAGCACGCCGAGCGCGTCGTCTACCTCTCGACGGACGTGCCGGACCTCGCGGACGACGAACCGGCCGTGGTCTTCCACCAGGAGATCGAGCGGCTGATCCGCCGCTCCGGCACGGCCTGGACCTTCGTCCGGGCGATCGACTTCGCGGGCAACGCGCTCGGCTGGGCCGACCAGGTCCGCACGGGCGTGGTCCGCTGGCCGTACGGGCGGGCGCGCCGCTCGCTGGTCCACGAGCGCGACATCGCGGACGTGGCCGTCCGGGCGCTCACCGAGGACGGGCACGACGGCGGCAAGTACGTGGTCACCGGGCCCGAGTCGCTCGCCCACGCCGAGCTGGTGCGGATCATCGGCGAGGAACTCGGCACCGAGGTCCGCTGGGAGGAACTGGCGCCGGAGACGGCCCGGGAGCAGCTGACGGCGGCCTGGGGCAACGCGGCCTTCGTGGAGTCCCGGCTGCGGGCCTGGGAGTCGTTCACCCGTGAACCGGAACGGGTGACGGACACGGTCGAGCAGGTGCTCGGCCGCCCGGCCCGCAGCTTCCGCTCCTGGGTCCGGGACCACGCGGAGGACTTCCGCTGACGGGCGGCGGGCGGCGGGCGCCGGGCGGCAGACGGCAGGCGGGGGCTCAGCCCCGCTCGACCGCGAGCTCGATCTCCCGGTGCGTCTCGTCGCCCGGCACCGGCACGGATACGCCGGAGCGCCGGAAGCCGGCCCGCAGGTACATCGCCTCGGCACGGGCGTTGTCCTCGTGGACGAACAGCCGGACCCGCTGGACCTTGGGCTCGGTGAGCGCCCAGGAGCACTCCTGGGCGGCCCGGATCAGCTCGTGCGCCAGGCCGGTGCCGCGCGCCTCGGGGCGGACGTAGACCCCGACGACGTGGGTCTGCGGCACGGTGACGACGTCGCCGCCGAGGGCACCCTCCCCGCCGGGCTGCTCGAGCAGCACGGTCATGGTGCCGAGCCAGCGGCCGTCCGCGGCCTCCGCGACAAGCTGGTGCACCGCGTCGCCCTCGGCGGCTCCGGCGGTGCGCTCCTGCCAGAACTCGTCCGGCTTGGCAGCGGCGCTCTCGTAGGTGTCCAGGAAGGCGATGCCCGCGACCGGGTCCTGCAACGCGGCGAGCCGGATCTCCTTGACCCGCTCCCACTCCTCGACCCGTACCCGTCTGATCACTGTGCTCATCGCATGATCGTCAGCGCTACGGGAGCCCCCGCGCAACCCCCTTCCCGCGGCGGCAACGCCCTGAGGTGCTACTGACACCGACCGCAGACACCTCACGGCGCCAAGCCGTCAGGTCGATCTCGTGCAGTGCTCGAATCGAGGGTCCATTGCGTGTGCGCCCTGGTGACGCCAGGATGTGCCGACATGAGCGATCTCGCCCCCGTCACCCAGGCAACCTTGCGCTCGGTGGGCTGGTTCTCCGGTCGTCGTGTGGACACCGACGTGTGGCGCGTGAGCTTCGCGGAGACCGGCCTGGTGATGCACCAAGCTGCGAAGGAGTTCCTGGCAGAGTTCGGTGGGTTGCAGGTCGGGTGGCTTGGCGCCGGAATCACCCGCGCTCGTGAGGCATTCGACCTGGACCCCATGAACGTCTGGAACAGTGAGGAAGACCGCTTCGCGGCCTGGAGCGAAGCCAGAGGAGTCAGGATCTTCCCTGTCGGTGAGCTCGACCACGGCCATGCGCTTCTTGGCATCGACGAACACGGCGAGCTCTACACGGTCCAGCCCTTTTGCCTGGCCACCTTCGGACGGCTGCCCACAGGCATGGACGGCCTCGTCCTCGGAGCCATGCCGCACAGGGTTGCCTGACCTCGGCACCGACCACCAGACGGTCAGGCCGCGACGGGCAGTGCGGTGGGGAAGGCTGTCTGTTCGTCGAACAGACAGCGGGCCTTGAGGCAGTCGTAGAGCTGGCCAAGCATGCGGTTGAACAGGTCGCGCTGGGCAGCGGCGTGCCAGCCACCGTGGTCGTCACGGCGGCGCCAGTAGTGAGCCTTGGCGCCGGGCGAGGCGGTGATCGCGGAGAACGCCAAGAGGCAGCCGGCGGTGAGGCTTTCCAGCCAGGTACCCCGATGGCGTCTGCCCGGCGCCCACAGGGCCGCCGCCAGTTCAAGCCGCTAACAACGGATTAGGGCCCCCGGCGACGGGGCGGGCGGAGGAGGTAGGTGCGGATTGCGAGGATCACGAGGCTTCCCCCAGGTGGTGGCGGGTGGCGGCCGGTCAGCCGGCCTTGTGCTCGGCGAGGGTGTGGGCGACGAGCGCGTTGGCGTGGCCGTGGCCGAGGCCGTGCTCAGTCTTGAGCCAGGCGACGAGTTCCATGTGCTTGGTGAGCGGCGAGCTGCGGATCAGGCCCTGCCACTCCTCGACCGGGCGGCCGTACTTCTTCTCGATCGCCGGAAAGTAGCTGGCGGGGCCCTTGACGGGAGTGGTCATCGCGCGGGTGTCCTGTTCTCTACTCGGCCGGTGTGCGGCTGTTCTGAGGTGACGTGAGGAAGTCGACGTTACGGAGCCGACGTTAGCGCTCGGCACTGACAACGGCCCCGACCCGCAGGATCGCTGCCGCGAGGGCGAGGAGGCCGAGGCCGGCACCGAGGGTGAAGGCGAGGACGGTGGCGCCGGAGCCCGCGAAGCCGGCCAGCACGCCGACCGGGACGATGCGGTAGACGACGGCCCAGCCGCGCTCCCCGCGCGCGGCGAAGTGCCGGGCCAGGGCGAGGAAGGCGAGGCAGAGCGCCAGGTAGCCGAGGGTGCCGCTGAGCAGGTGGACGGTGCCGTGGCCGCTCAGTTCACCGCGGCCGTCCGGCGTTCCGGCCGGGAAGCCCGCGCCGGGGTCGGCCTTGAAGACGCCGGCCAGGAGGAAGGAGGCGCCGAACGCAGCGACCAGCCTGGGGGCCCAGGTGCCGCCGGGGGCGCCGCCGATGGCGCGGCGGAGGCCGACCGCGCCGGCGGCCAGCAGCACGCCGGTGAGCAGGAAGCTCGCGACCTGGATCCAGCCGAGGTCGCCGAGGCCGAGCTGGCTGATGGCGTTGCGGGAGAAGTCGAAGCCCTGACGGGTGAGGCCCTGGGCCACTCCGAGGCCGAGGAACAGCGGGCCGGCCAGCGCGCCGCCGGCCAGCAGAACGCGCCGGCCGGTGAACGTGGTGGCAGAGGTGGAAGCGGTGGAAGCGGTGGAAGCGGTGTCGATCGCCTGCTGAGCCATGGAAGTCCCCCCAAGGACGCAAGGCCGCCAGAACTGGACTGTCCAGTACTGCGGAACTGGACGGTACGGTACTGGAGCAGGAACTGGACTGTCCAGTACTGTTCGCCCCGGACGAGGAACCCGGAAGTAGGAGGAGGGAGACGGGAATGGAAGCGAACGAGCCCGGCAACCGGTCGGCCCGCAAACACCAGGCGATCATGGAAGCCGCGACCACGGTCTTCATGGCGAAGGGCTACGCGGGCACGAGCATGGACGACATCGCCAAGCTCGCGGCCGTGTCCAAGCAGACGGTGTACAAGCACTTCGCCGACAAGGAGAAGCTGTTCGCCGAGATCGTGCTCGCCACGACCGACCGGATCGAGGCGATGATCGACCTCGTGTCCGACATTCCGGCCGACCCGGCCGCACTGGAGGAGAACCTGGGCACCCTCGCCCGGCAGTTCCTCACCACCCTGACCCAGCCACAGGTGCTCCAGCTGCGCCGGCTGATCATCGCCAACGCCGACAACTTCCCGGAACTGGGCGCCACTTGGTACGAGCAGGGCTTCGAGCGGGTGCTCGCCACCCTCGCCGAGACCTTCCGGCGACTGGCCGACCAGGGCACGCTCAAGGTGGACGACGCACTGCTCGCGGCCAACCACTTCTCGGGACTGCTGCTCTGGATCCCGGTGAACAAGGCGATGTTCCACGGGAGCCCGCAGCACACGGACGCCGAGCTGGAGCGCTACGCCGAAGCCGGCGTACGGGCCTTCCTCGCCGCCTACCGCTGATCTCCCGGGGGGGGTGGCGGCGCACGCAAGGAGGCTCCGACCAACTGTGACGCAGTTCACCGGGAAAGGGTGACAGGGTGTTGTCGCGGACAGCGGCGACGGTCGACGCATGACGATCACAGACGAGGACTGCCTCGCCGAGACCCTGGCATTCAACGAACAGTTCGAGGCTGCTGCTGCAAGCCGCCCACCTCGCGGGCGGGCGCCGGATGCAACCGTGCTGGCGCTCCTGCGGCGCAACCGGCTCGGGGGCGACGCGCCACCGGTGAGCCTGCCGCAGGGCCGGGACCGCGTCGTCGCGGGCGGGGTGAAGGTCCGGGTGTTCGTGCCGGACCACGTCGAGGGCGTGTACCTGCACATCCATGGCGGTGGCTGGGCGTTCGGCTCTGCGGGCGGGCAGGACGAGCGGCTGTGGCGGCTTGCCGTGCAGGCGCGGCTGGCCGTGGTGAGCGTGGAGTACCGCCTGGCTCCGGAGCACCCGTTCCCCGCCGGACCCGACGACTGCGAAGCGGCCGCGCGGTGGCTGGTGGACCACGCCGCGACCGAGTTCGGCACCAGGCGGCTGCTGATCGGTGGCGAGTCGGCCGGCGCCCACCTGAGCGTCCTGACCCTGCTGCGCCTTCGCGACCGGCACGGCATCACCGGCGCGTTCCGGGCGGCCCACCTGCTCTTCGGCCCGTACGACCTGTCGATGACACCGAGCCAGCGGTCGTTCGGCTCCAGGCAGTTGCTGAGCAACACCGACGCACTGCACGGCAGTTACGAGCTCTTCACGCCGGGCATGGGGGCGGAGCAGCGCCGCGACCCGGAGGTCTCGCCGCTCTTCGCCGACCTGGCCGGCCTGCCGCCCGCCCGGATCGTCGTCGGTACCGAGGATCCGCTGCTGGACGACTCGCTCTTCCTGGCCGAGCGGTGGCAGGCGGCCGGGGCGCCCGTGCAACTCGGCGTCGTCGCCGGCGCGATGCACGGCTTCACGCTGTTCCCGCTGACCATCACCGAGCGGGAACTGCAGCGGGAGCGGGACTTCCTGGCCACCGCGTGACAGTAGCGTCAACCTCATGAACCGCACTCCTCGGCTCTATGCACTGGTGGAAGAGTTGCGCGCGGCGGCGCCGCGGCCGTTGACGGTCGCGGCGCTGGCCGCGCGGTTCGAGATCAGCACGCGCACGGTGCAGCGTGACCTCCAGGCACTGATGGAGGCCGGTGTCCCGGTGCGCACCACACCTGGGCGAGGCGGGGGCTGGTCGATCGACCCCGCGATGACCCTCCCCCCGATCCGGTTCACCGCCGACGAAGCCTCGGCGTTGGTTGCCGCGCTCGCCATGGCCGATGCCTCGGCCCCCTACGCCAGTGCGGCCCGCACGGCATCCCAGAAGATCGCGGCCTCGATGACCGGTCCAGCCTCGGTGGCGGCCCATGAACTCGCCGCACGGATTGTCACGCTGCCGGCTCGGACCGCGCAGCCGGTCCGAGCCGCGGTGGAACAGGCCCTCACCAACGGCATGGTGCTGCAACTGTCCTACCTCGACGCGGCAGGGCGGGAGAGCGACCGCGTGGTGGAGCCGGCCGGACTGCTCACCGCCGACGGCAGGTGGTACCTCATCGCCTGGTGCCGCAAACGGCAGGCCGGTCGAGGCTTCCGGCTGGACCGAATCACAGCGGCGGCTCCGACCGGTGAGCAGGCGCTGCCTCATGACCTGGCCGGCCTGCTGCTCGGCTCGGCCGCCGCCGGTGCGGTGCGGCCCACCGCGCTGGCTTCACTCACACCCCCACCATGAGGATCCGAAGGCACAAGGGCTGCACGGGCGGAGGCGTGCACAGGAAGTCGACCGGGCCGACTTCCTGCGTACGGACGGACCGGAATCGGCTACTGGGGGCGGGCGCCGCCGAGCGGGGGTCGGACCTCGGTCGGTCTGCGCCAGAAGCCGGTGGAGCGGGTTTCGCAGAGCGCGCCGAGGAGGGCCGCGAGGAGGTTGACGATCAGGAGTCCGAGCATCGGTGGTGACCGCCGTCGCGGCTGCGCTTGTACTCGCGGAGGAGCGCGAGGAGGTTGATCAGGGTGCTCGCCGGGACGTTGCCGAAGTTGACGAGCCGGCGGCCGGTCAGGTTGGTCTCACCCGGGTGGGCGGACGGCCAGAGGAGGCCGAACTCGCGCCCCTCGGTGCGGAGTTCGATGATCAGTTCGGTGAGCTGGCGGCCGGTGAGGTGGAGCAGGGCCGGGTCGGCGGGGTGGATCGGGTGGTGGGCGGCGCTCACGCGGCACCGTCCAGCTCGAACCAGGTCATTTTGCCGAGCTTCCGGGGCTCGACACCCCAACGGTGGGTGAGGCCTTCAACCAGCCGGAGGCCCCGGCCGGACTCGGAGTAGGGGTCGAAGGGACGCTGCTCGGGGAGGACGGAAGAGCGGTCGGAGACCCCGACCCGAAGGGTGTTGCCACGGAAGAGGATGACGACGACCGGGGCGGGGGTGTCCGCGTGGCGCCAGGAGTTGACGATGAGCTCGACCAGGGCGAGCTGGGCGTCGGCGATGAGCGACGGGGGCCAGTCGAGGCTGGTCAGGGCCTCGTGGAGGGCCTCGCGGGAGACCGCGAGGGAGAGAAAGGGGGAGTTGAGGAGGTTGCGCACAGGGATCTCCCAGAGGGGAATGGGTGAGATCGGAGGATGCGTCGCCGTGAACGAGCCCACTGGACATGGGTGTTCTTCGGAGCCCGAGCGGCGTTACTGACGATCCGTTCGGTGATCGGTGCATCACAGACTGTAGGGCATCGGACAGTACATGTGCGACCTCCTTCGCCACATGTACCCCTAAATGCGGCTGGACTCGCTATAGCGCCCCGGTAGATGCTTGAGCACATGCCACCTATCCCCAGTGCACGCAGACAGCGGGTTGGCATCGAGCTGAGGAAGATGCGCGATGCCGCCGGTTCGACCACCGCAGAGGCGGCCAAAGTCTTCGGCGTGGACCGCACGAAGATCACGCTCATCGAGCAAGGGACCTACTCGATCACTCCCGAACGAGTAGTCGCTCTAGCACACAAGTACGGAGAGCTCGACACCGAGTACATCGAGGCCCTCGCAGCCATGGCCGGCGACAAGGGCAAGGGATGGTGGGAGGAGTATCGCGGATCCGTTCCGCAAGGCTTTCTCGACATCTGCGAATTCGAGTACTACGCGAGGGGCATGTACTCGTACCAAATCTGCCACCCGCCAGGTCCGATGCAGACGGAGCGATACAGCCGTGCGATCTTCCAGGACGCGCAGGTCCACCTGACCCCACGCATCATCGAGACGCGCGTCGAGCAACGAATGCTGCGATCCGAGATGTTGATGGCGAAGGGGACGCATCCATACACGGCGATCGTCCATGAGGCCGCGCTGCGCATGCAGTTCGGCGGCCGCGATGTGGCGCGGGAACAGTTGGACTGGATGTTGGAGTTGTCCCAGCTACCGCACGTCACGCTGCGAGTGGTCAGCTTCGCCGCTGGAGGCTTCAAGGGACCCGGTCAGGCCATCAACTATGCGAACGGGCCCGTTCCCCGACTCGACACCGTCAGCTACGACTCCATGGAGGGTCCGATCTTCCTCCACCTGCCCGACCATCTGGAGGAGTACCGCACGATGGTGGAGCAGATGGCTGACAGGTCACTTTCGGTCGAGGGCTCCCGCGATCTGATCGCGAAGATCAAGAAGGAGATATAACCGATGGAGAACCACTCCTGGGTCCGTCCCACCGCATGCGCCAATGCGAGCAACTGCCCGGAGGTAGCCGTCACCCCCGACGCCGTCTACGTCCGCAGCAGCCTCCTGCCCGAGGCCGTCGCCCAACTCACTCCCACCGAGTGGCGCGACCTCGTCGCCGCCATCCGCAACGGGGAGTTCGACGTCTGACCTCCGACCGCACCGCCCGGCCGGACCGGTTTTGGATCATGCACTCTGAGCTGCTAACGTTCTTCTCGTCGCAAGGAACACAGTTCCTCGTCAGGCGTCAGCGGTACTACCAGAGTACGTCCTACTTTCAGTAGGAAGAGTCCGTGCAACCCGGGCCTGGCGCTCCACAGTCGGACGGCCCGGCACCTGCCACAGGTGCCGGGCCGTTCGCATTCCCCGACAACAACCGCCGCCCGCTCCCCGATTCGGATCATGGGCGCTGAGCTGCTAATGTTCTTCTCGTCGCGAGGGGCATGAATCCTCGTCAGGCGTCAGTGGTACTACCAGAGTACGTCCTACTTTCAGTAGGAAGAGTCCGTGCAACCCGGGCCTGGCGCTCCACTGTCGAACGGCCCGGCACCTACTACAGGTGCCGGGCCGTTCGCATTTCCGGACGACCGGCGGCACAGTGCTGCGCTGAACCATCCCGCCGTACGACGAGGAGAACGAGTACGCCTGACACCGGGCGTCTGACACCGGGCGCCGGACGCCTGACGGGGCACCGGCCGTCAGCCGTCCTCCGTGCTGCCGAGCACCGCCGGACCGAGGCCGGCGGGCAGGTGGGCGACGGCCAGTGCGACGGCCTCCTCCGCCGTCCCGACCTCGGCGATCACCCCGCTGTGCGGGAACCGCTGCACCCGGTACGGGCAGCCGTCCTGCGCGGGAGCGATCGCGATCACCGGATCGGACGGGAAGCCGGTCCGGTCCCGGAGGACGAGCGTCCGGTGGCTGACGACCGGGGACAACTGCCGGAGCCTCGGCTCCGCATCTGCTGCCGCGACCAGCAGGCCGAAGCCAGTGAACTCCGGTTCCTGCAAGGCTCGTTCCCGGATCCAGCTCCACTGCAGCCCGACCACGGCGGCAACCCCGTGCTCATGGGCCTCGGCGAGCTCCGAGGAAGTGAGGAACGGGAACCGTTCGCGCAGCTCCGCGAGGCTCAGACCGCTCCCCCAGGCCACGGCGGCCCGGACGACGTCCCGGAGGTCGGCCGTCCACCCCGTGATCATCTCGGTGCCCAGGCTCCAGCCGGAGACGCCGAAGCAACGCTCCCCGGTGGAGAGGCTGACGTGCAACGGCCCCCGCCGGCCCCCGCTCGCGGGGCCCGAGGGCGCCGTGCCCGCCGGGGCGGCGATGCCCGCCGAGGCCGCGTCGCCCCACCTTCCCGGCACCAGGGTGATGTCCACGGCCAGTTCGGCGGCGGCCGACTCCAGTGCGGCGGCGAGGCTCCCGGCGGCGGCGACGTCAGGGTTGAGATCAGGATTCACCCTCCCAGTCTGACGATACGAATTCCCCGAATCCAGAAAGCGGCCTGATCCGATCACTTCCGAACGAACCGTACGGAAGCGGGTTTTCCGCTCTCGAAGGCCGGGGTAGTGCGGAGGAAGGCCCGGCGCAGCGGGGCCGCGGTGACGAACACGAACAGCCCGAACAGCGTCATCGCCGGCAGCCCGACCACGCCCTGGAGGTAGTCGAGCGGACGGCGCAGGAAGTCGTGCCAGTTCCCCCACCAGTTGGCGGTCAGATCGGCTGCCATGACCACCGCCCCGAGCCACACCCCCGCCGGCCGGGCCCGGGCGACCAGCACGGCGGCCAAGGGGTCGAGCACCAGCAGCGCGTGGAACAGCACCTGGCTCGGCACCGGCCACCACGCGTACGCGTGCAGCCCCCCGCTCCAGACGTCGTACGCGTGCACCACCGCCCCCTCGGCGAACCCCACCCCCCACACCGCCGCCACCCACCACACCCAGCGCGGCCGTACTCCCCGTCCCCCACGACTCCCCTGCGTCACCGCACCAGCCTAGGGGGGCGGTTGATGGCCCTCGGGGGGGGCAATTGACGACCCTCGGGTCTAGGACCCGGCTCCGGCGGGCTCCGGCTTGGGGAGCACCCGGGGCTCGCCCGGGCTGCCGTCGGGGAGGACGTCGAAGACGGTGAGGGAGGTGCGGCCGGTGACGGTGATCCGGTCCGGCCCGGTCCAGTCGACGCGGACGAAGTCGCCGTCCCGGGTGTCCCAAGTGCCCATGCTCCAGTGGCGGGTGGACCAGCCGGTGCCGGCCTCCAACTCCACCTGGTAGACCGGGTCGATGGAGAAGCCGGAGACGTTGGTGACGCTCAGGATCCGGTCCGGGCGGTTCGGGCTGACGAAACGCTCCTCCCGGCCTCCGTCACCGCTGAACACGAAGGACAGGAACAGCACCGGCACCCCGGCGACGACGAGCGGAGCCAGCAGGGCCGCGCAGCCGATCTGCGAGACCCAGGTGCGGAAGTCCAGCTGGACCACCAGCGAGACCACGACCAGCACCACCGCCGACCCGATCAGCAGGACCGGCCGGTTGCACCAGTGCTCGACCACCACCAACCCGCCCGAACGGGAGGCGTGCAGGCCCGGCAGGTACACCAGCAACGCGGCGAGGGCCAGACCTCTGAGCACCCACGCGATCTGCTTGCGACGCCTCGCCGCCATCCGTCCCCCCGCGCGGTCCTTTGCCGAGCTTTGCGCGGACTTTACTACAGGGGCCCGGCAGCGGAGCGGGGCCGGAAACGCCACGGCGGCCCGGGCTGCGGGTGTCCCCGCGGCCCGGGCCGTCCGACGGCTACCGGCCGTACCCCTGTCACCGCCGGTAGAAGACGCTCCGCGACCAGAAGTAGCCGAGCAGCGTCAGCCCGGTGCACCAGGCGAGGGCGATCCAGCCGCTGTTGCCGATGGCGGTGCCCATCAGCAGGCCGCGCAGGGTCTCGATGATCGGGGTGAAGGGCTGGTACTCGGCGAACCAGCGCAGCACGGTCGGCATCGAGTCCGGCGGCACGATCGCGCTGCCGATGAAGGGCAGGAAGGTCAGCGGCAGCGGCGTGTTGCTCGCGCTCTCCGGCGTCTTGGAGACCAGCCCGATCCCCGCCGATATCCAGGTCAGCGTGAGGGTCACGAACAGCAGCAGGCCCGCCGCCGCCAGCCACTCCAGCGGCCCGGCGCTGGACCGGAACCCCATGGCGAAGGCCGCGCCGATCACCATCACCAGCGCGACGACCGTCTGGATCACGCTTCCGACCACGTGCCCGGTCAGGAACGCCGACCGCGAGATCGGCATCGTGCGGAAGCGGTTGACGATCCCCTCGGTCATGTCGACGCAGACGCCGACCGCCGTGGCGACCGAACCCGCCGTCGCCGTCATCAGGACGATCCCCGGCGTCACGTAGTCGATGTAGCTCCCGCCCCCGATGCCGGCTCCCAACGCGCCCCCGAAGGCGTAGTTGAAGAGCAGCAGCATCATCACCGGCATCACCACGACCGAGAAGGTCATCGCCGGGTACCGCTGCGCGCGCTTGAGGTTCCGCCGCAGCATGGTCAGCGAGTCGCTGACCACGTACGTCGCCGTCGCCGTGCTCATCGTGCACCCTCTCCGGTGAGTTGCAGGAAGACGTCGTCCAGGTCGGCCGTCTCCACGACCAGTGACTCGGCCCGTACCGAGGCGTTGTCGAGCGTGTCCAGTACGGCCTTCACGGTGAGCACGGAGTTGTCCCCCGGGATGTCCAGCCGCAGGGCCTCCGCGTCGGCGGTGGCGTAGTCGAACAGCGCTGCGGCGGCGGCGAGTCGGTCGCCGTCCGAGAACTGGAGCCGGATCCGCCCGCCGGGGACGATCCGCTTCAACTCCTCGGCCGTGCCCTCGGCGACGATCCGGCCACCGTCCAGGACGGCGATGCGGTCGGCGAGTTGGTCGGCCTCCTCCAGGTACTGGGTGGTGAGGAAGATCGTCACCCCGTGGTCGGCGACCAGCCCCCGGATGATCTCCCACATGGTGCGCCGACTGCGCGGGTCCAGCCCGGTGGTGGGCTCGTCCAGGAAGATCACCTCGGGGTTGCCGACCAGGGTCATCGCCAGGTCGAGCTTGCGCCGCATGCCCCCGGAGAAGGTGACGACGGGCTTGCGCGCGGCCTCGGTGAGCTCGAAGCGTCGCAGCAGTCCCTCGGCCCGCCTCCGCCCCTCCCGACGGGGGAGGTGGTTGAGGTCGGCCATCAGCATCAGGTTCTCCTCGGCGGTGAGGAGGTTGTCCACCGCCGAGAACTGGCCGGTGACCCCGATCGCCCTCCGCACGCCGTCGGCCTGGCGGACCACGTCGTGCCCGGCCACCCGGGCCGAGCCGCCGTCGGCGGGGATGAGGGTGGAGAGGATCTCCACCGTGGTGGTCTTGCCCGCGCCGTTCGGGCCGAGCAGGGCGAACACGCTGCCCGCCGGGATGGACAGGTCGACGCCCCTGAGCACCGCCTTGTCCCCGTAGCTCTTGGTCAGCCCGACCACCGAGATCGCCGCGGTGCTCGCGAGCGGGGCCGTTGCCGGGTTCGTCGTCGTCGCCATCAGGCCCTCCGGATGAGGATGCTGCCGACCTGGGTGGCGCCGCGGACCTCGACCGTCTCCCGGGCCTCGCCCGGACCGGCCGCCGTGTCCAGGGCGTTGCGGACGGCGCCGAACTTGCTGTGCACGTCGAGCCAGGCCGCCGTGCCCTCCGCGATGCCGACCTCGATGTCCCCAACGCCGGACTGGAGGCCGACCTTGCCGCGGACGACCTGGCCGACCCGGATGTGGCCGTTCGCCGTCTTGGCCTCGACGTCCCCCTCGGCGAGGCCGATGTGGATCCGGCCGTTGGAGGCGTTGGCCGTCAGCACGCCGTGCACCTCGTCGATCTCGGTGTCGCCGTTGCTGTTCTTGACCGTCAGCCGGCCGCCGACGGCGCCGACCTCGATCCGGCCCGAACCCGTCACCTCGGCGTCCCCGGAGACGGTGCCGAGCCGGATGTCGCCCATGTCGGTCTTGAGCCGGGCGCCCACGGCCCGGTCGACCTGGATCCGCCCCATGGAGGTCTTGATCCGGCAGTCGCCGAGCGGACCCTCGGTGACGAAGTCCGCCATCGGGGAGTCGGCGTGCACCTCGGAGCCGGCGGGCAGCTCGACCGTGAGGTCGATCGAGCCCTTCTTGCTGGAGAACACCGTCCGCTGCTTGGGACCCTTGACGGTGAGCCGGCCGCCGGAGAAGTCGACCTGGGTCAGCTCGGCGGCCTTGACGTCCGCGTCCTTGGCGGAGCTGGTCGGCCGGACTTCGACGACCGTGTCGGTGCGCTTGGTCGCCCGGATCCACACCGAGCCGATTTCGAATTCCAGGGAGACGGAGATCTGTCCGTCGGTCTCGTACGTGGGCATGGCTGTGCCGTCCTCTTGACTCGTGTGAGTGTCCCCGCCGGTCGGAGCGGGGGTGACGTTGCAGGGGCGATCGGTCTGGCGGTACTGCGAGGCGCTACTGGACCCAGCCGGTGAAGCCCTGGCCGCCGACGCCGCGAACGGTGCGGGAACCGAGCTCGGCAGCCGGGCGGGCGGCCCGGGCGCCGCCGTCGACCGCACCGGCGACGGCCCGGACCAGCCAGGCGTTGAGCGAGAGGCCCTCCTGCCCGGCGGCCTCCTCCGCCCTGGCCTTGAGGTGCGCGGGCAGGCGCAGGTTGATCCGGGCGGTGCCGCTCTCGTCCGACTCCGGCGTTCCGGCCGAGGGCACCGACGGCGTTATCGGTGGCACCACGGGCGGCACCACCGGTGGCACCACGGACGGCGGCGCATCCGGCACCGCGGGCGACTCGTCGCCGTGGAAGCCGCCGGAGCCCGGCGGCGCCGTCACCACGAACTCGGGATCGAGGCCGCGCAGTCGCACGTCCACCGAGCCCGGGGCGAGGTCGCGGGTGACTTCACCCATGGCGGCGGAGAGGGCGTTGAGCAGGGTGAGCCGCACGGCCGACTCCAGCGGGAGCGTCAGCCGGTCGGCCAGCGCCCGCGCTTCGTCCCCGCCGGTGGCGGCGGCCACCGCGAGCTCGTTCCGGAGGTTTTCGACGTACGGCGTGAGGTCCATGGCTAGAGCATGGCACAGCACTGGCGCCATGTCGAGCCATTTGTGGCACCACTTTGGCACCACGCTCGGGACGGTCCGGCACCAGGAACGGCAGCAGGAACGGCACCAGGAACGGCGCCGCCCCGCCGACCAGGGGTCGACGGGGCGGTTGACCTGCGGGAACGTCAGCGCTGCTGCTGCCAGCCCGCCAGGTAGGAGTCGATCTCGCCGACCAGCCGCGCCTTGCCCGCCTGCTCCAGGAACGAGGCCTCGACCGCGTTGCGGGCCAGCGCCGCCACCCCGGTCTCGTCCAGCCCCAGCAGCCGCGCCGCCACCGCGTACTCGGTGTTGAGGTCGGTGCCGAACATCGGCGGGTCGTCGCTGTTGACGGTGACCAGCAGCCCGGCGTCCACCATCCGCTTGATCGGGTGGTCCTCGATCCGCTCGACCGCCCGGGTGGCGATGTTGGAGGTCGGGCAGACCTCCAGCGGGATGCGGTGCTCGCCCAGGTGGTCGACCAGCGCCGGGTCCAGCACCGCCTGGGTGCCGTGCCCGATGCGCTCGGCGCCGAGCTCGCGGATGGCGTCCCAGACCGTCTCCGGCCCGGTGGTCTCACCGGCGTGCGGGACGGAGCGCAGGCCGGCCGCCCGGGCCCGGTCGAAGTACGGCTTGAACTGGGGCCGCGGCACACCGATCTCCGGGCCGCCCAGACCGAAGCTGACCAGGCCCTCGGGGGCCAGGTCGGTGGCCAGCCGGGCGGTGATCTCGGCGGCCTCCAGGCCGGCCTCGCCGGGGATGTCGAAGCACCAGCGCAGCACCACGCCGAGGTCCTTCTCGGCGCGCAGCCGGGCGTCCTCGATCGCCTCCATGAAGGCCACGTCGGGGATGCCGCGCCTGACCGAGGAGTACGGGGTGAGGGTCAGCTCGGCGTAGCGGATGTTCTGCCGGGCCATGTCCTCGGCCACGCCGTAGGTGAGCGCCCGGACGTCCTCGGCGTCGCGGACGAGGTCCACCACGCTCAGGTAGACCTCGATGAAGTGCGCGAAGTCGGTGAAGGTGAAGTACTCGGCGAGCGCCGCCGGGTCCGTCGGCACCTTGGACTGCCCGGCGTACCGGGAGGCCAGGTCGGCGACGATCCGCGGCGAGGCCGAGCCGACGTGGTGGACGTGCAGTTCCGCCTTGGGCATCCCGGCGATGAACGCCTCGATGCTCCGGTCACCCAGGTTCCCGATCCGACTTCCGTCCGGCTGGACCACGGTCGTTCCCTCTTCTCTTCTACGCGCGTACCGAGTGGTGCTGGCAAGGATAGGCCGAGGCCCGGGTCACCCGCCGAGGGCCACCGCCACGGTGTGGATCAGCAACCCGGCCAGGGCGCCGACCACGGTGCCGTTGATCCGGATGAACTGGAGGTCCCGCCCGACGTTGGCCTCGATCTTGCGCGAGGCCTCGTCGGCGTCCCAGCCCGCCACCGTCTCGGAGATCAGCGAGGTGATCTCGGTCCGGTAGGTGTCGACCAGGTACTGGGCGGCGTCCTGCAGCCAGCCGTCGACCTTGGCCTGGAGCTTGGGGTCGGTGGCCAGGCGCTCGCCGAAGCGGCGCACGCCGTCGCGGATGCGCCGGCGCAGTTCGCTGTCCTCGTCCTCGGCCGCGCCCATCACCAGGGTGCGCACGGCCGCCCAGGTGGAGTTGATCAGGTCCTGCACCTCGGGGCGGGCCAGCAGCTCGCCCTTGGCGCGCTCGACCCGGGCGATGGTCTCGGGGTCGTTCTGCAGCTCGGTGGCGAAGTCGGCGAGGAAGTTGTCGATCGCGCCGCGGGCCGGGTGGTCGGGGTCGTCCCGGATGTCGGTGACGAAGCGCAGCAGTTCCTTGTAGACCCGCTCGCCGACCTGGTGGTCGAGGAACTTCGGGGTCCAGCCCGGGGTCTTCTGGGTGACCTTGCGGACCACGTCCTCGTGGTTGTCGGTCAGCCAGCCGTGCGCCCGGACGGCGACCAGGTCCACCACGCCGTGGTGCCCGCCGTCCGCGACCACCTTGCCCAGCATCCGGCCCATCGGCTCGGCCACCGAGGTCGCGGCGGCCCGCCTGGTCACCGCCTCGGCGACCACCGCCCGCACGTCGTCGTCGCGCAGCACCGCGAGCAGTCCGCGCAGCGCCGCCGAGGCCTCCTTGGTGACCCGCTCGGCGCTCCCCGGTGCGGCCAGCCACTCCCCCAGCCGGCGGCCGACGCCGAGCGCGGCCAGTCGGCCGCGCACCACGTGGCCGGCCAGGAAGTTGTCGCCGACGAAGTCGCCGAGCGAGCGCCCGAAGGCGTCCTTCTTGGTCGGGATGATCGCGGTGTGCGGGATCGGCAGGCCGAAGGGGCGGCGGAACAGCGCCGTCACGGCGAACCAGTCGGCCAGCGCGCCGACCATGCCCGCCTCGGCGGCGGCCGCCACGTACCCGGCCCAGGGGCCGGCGCCGGCCGCCTTGGCCCAGGTGGCGAGGGCGAAGACCAGGGTCGCGAAGGCCAGCAGGCCGGTCGCGATGGTCTTCATCCGGCGGACGCCGTGTCTCTTCTGCTCGTCGGCCGCGGTGAACCGGACCCCGGGGCCGGTCCCGCTGAAGGCTTCGTCACTCACCCCGCCAGTCTGCCCGCTGACCGGCGCGGACGGGGGCGTGCCCCACGATCACACGCCCCCGGAGCCCGTACGCGCCCGGGCCGACACGCCTCCGCCCCTCACGCCTCCGCCCCCCCTCACGCCCCGCCCAGCACGATCCGCCGCACCCCGGCCTCCGCCCACCGCGCCGGATCCGTGCACCGCCGCCCGTCCAGCAGCACCCGCACCCCCGGCAGCTCCGCCGGCCCCAGCTCCCGGTACTCCGGGTGGTCCGCCTGCAACACCGCCGCCACCACCGGCTCCCCGCCGTACGGGGGCAGCCCGAGCGCCGCCAGCTCCGCCGCCCGGTACAGCGGATCGGCGACGTACGGCCGGGCCCCGGCCGCCTCCAGCGCCGCCACCAGCGGGAACACCCCCGAGTACGCCGTCTCCTTGACCCCGCCCCGGTACGAGGCCCCCAGCACCAGCACCCCCTGCCCGGCGATGCCCCCCGGCACCGCACCCGCCAGCACCCCGACCGCGTACCCGGGCACCTCCAGGTTGGCCTCCCGGGCCGCCCGGACCACCGTCGCCGCCGGGTCGTTCCACAGGTACAACCGCGGGTACACCGGGATGCAGTGCCCGCCGACGGCGATACCCGGCCGGTGAAGATGGCTGTACGGCTGCGAGTTGCAGGCGTCCGCGACCTCCGCGAAGTCCACCCCGACCCGGTCCGCGTACCGGGCGAACTGGTTGGCCAACGCGATGTTGACGTCCCGGTACGTGGTCTCGGCGAGCTTGGCGAACTCGGCCGCCTCCACCGAGGCCAGCTCCCACACCCCGTTGGGCCGGGGCAGGTCCGGGCGCGGGTCGAAGTCCAGCACCGCCCGGTAGAACTCGGCGCCGCGCCGCAGCGAGGCGGCGTCCAGCCCGCCGACCAGCTTGGGGTAGCGCCGCAGGTCGGCGAAGACCCGCCCGGTGCGCACCCGCTCCGGGCTGAACACCAGCGCGAAGTCCGCCCCGGGCGCCAGCCCGGAGCCGGCCGCCAGCCGGGGCGCCCAGCGCTCCCGGGTGGTGCCGACCGGCAGCGTGGTCTCGTAGCTGACCAGCGCACCGCGGCGCAGCCCGGCCGCGACGGCGTCGGTGGCCGCGTCGAGCAGGGCGAAGTCCGGGGTGCCGTCGGCGGCGGTGACCAGCGGGACGACCAGGACGACGGCCTGCGAGGCGGCCACCGCGGCCGTGGTGTCGGTGGTGGCGCGCAGCCGGCCCTCGGCGACCACCCGCTTGAGCGCCTCGTCCAGCCCCTCCTCCCGGGGGAACGGCGGCACGCCCAGGTTGACGCTCTCCACCACCCTGGGCGCGATGTCCGCGCCGAGGACCCGGTGGCCCTTCGACGCGAACTGCACGGCCAGCGGCAGGCCCAGCTTGCCGAGGCCGACCACGCAGACGTCCAGTCCGCGCTCGTCCGGGCTCACCTCCGGGCCGACGTCCGGGCTCACCTCCGGGCCGACGTCGGGGCTCATCCCCGCCCCCCGTTCACCGAGTTGGCGAGCCTGCGCCACGCCGAACGGCGCCGCAGCCCGCGCCGCACCTGCTCCGGCACGACGCCGCGCCACAGCTGCTGGGCGAGGTTGAGCGGCGGCGCGGCGACCGGCGGCGGCTCCTCGCCCAGCAGGAACAGCCCGTCGGGCAGGCCGAGCCGGGCGTCCCGGAACGCCGGGTAGCCCGCGTAGCGCCGCCGGCCGGCCACCACCACCGGCGGGTCGCCGTGCGCGGCCTCGTAGCGGATCTGGTCGCGCAGCGCCTCCGGCCGTACGGCGGCGGCGAGTTCGAGCCGCAGCCGGGCGGTGACCGGCAGCCGGTCGTACACCGAGCGGGCGCCGAAGCGCTCGATCATCCGGCCGACCTCGGCGCACACCCGCCGTTGCAGGGCGTCGTCCAGCAGCAGGAAGCCGTCCTGGAGCAGCCGGGGCACGTCCCAGGCGAAGCTGCGCACCCGGATGGCGTCCAACTCCTCGCCGGGACCGGCCAGTTCGGCGGCCACCTGCTGGAGGGCGGTGATCCCGCGCAGCCGGTCGAGCACCGAGGCCCGCTCGGTGACGTTGCCCCGGTCCTCGCGCAGCACCAGGAAGTAGTAGTCGTAGTCGGCGAGGACGGACACCCGGGCGGCCCGCAGGCAGGCCTCCAGGGTGAACGGCTGGTCCGAGAAGACCTTCAACTCCTCGTTGCGGCGCAGCCCGTGGCGCCGGACGAGGTCCGTCCGGAACAGCTTGGTGTCGGACAGCGCCCAGGCCAGCGCCGAGTCGGCGAAGCCGACCGACTCGGCGTCGGCGTGGAAGATGCCCTGCGGCACCAGCCGCCCGTTCACCCCGATCTGCTTGGGCACCACCACGTCCGAGCCCCAGGCGTCGGCGGCCGCGACCAGCCGCTCCAGTGCCTCCTCACCGAGCCAGTCGTCGGCGCCGAGGAACAGCACGTACCGCCCGCAGGCCAAGTCCGTGCCGCGGTTGGTGGGGGCCGCCGGGCCGCCCGAGTTGGGCTGGTGGACCACCCGGAACAGCCCGGGGTGCCGGGCCGCGTACTCGTCCAGCAGCACCTCGCCGCCGTCCGTGGAGCCGTCGTCGACGACCACCACCTCCAGCCGCCCCGGCCCCAGGGACTGCCCGACCAGCGAGTCCAGACAGGCGGTGAGGTACGGCATGGTGTTGTAGACCGCGACCACCACGGTCACGTCGGGTACGGTCATCGGGCGGCGGGCCTCCGGGGCAGTGGTGGTTCACCGGCGCGCTGACCGGCGGAGATGCACCGTCCAACTCGGCCACCCGCCGGGGAGTCACGTGCCCTCCCCGGACGGGTGACCGGAACCGAACGCCCGCCCGAACCGTCAACCGGCCGCCCCGCACGCCCCGGGCCCAGCGCCCCCGCGCGCCCTGCCCCCGCACGCCCCCGCCCCGCACGCCCCGGCTCCGCCCCCGCCCCGCCTCAGCCGATCGCCACCTCCGCGTACATCCGCGCGATCACGTCCTCGATGGCCGGCTCACGCACCGAGAGGTCCACCAGCGGGTACCGCGCCGCGACCGCCGCCACGATCGGCGCCGCGCTCTCCTGCGCCGGAAAGGCCAGCCACTGGCGCGGCCCCTCGACCTTCACCACCCGCGCCCCGGCCACCTCGATCGGCGGCCGGGCCTCGGCCAGGTCGACCACCAGGGTCCGCTCGCTGCGCCCGGCGGCGTGCAGCCCGTCCAGCCCACCGTCGTGGACGACCCGGCCGTGGTCGATCACCATCACCCGGCCGCAGAGCTGCTCGATGTCGGTGAGGTCGTGGGTGGTGAGCAGCACGGTGGTGCCGTGGTCCCGGTTGACCTCGCGCAGGAACTCGCGCACCCGGCCCTTGCTGACCACGTCCAGGCCGATGGTCGGCTCGTCCAGGTAGAGCACCTGGGGGTCGTGCAGCAGGGCCGCCGCGAGGTCGCCGCGCATCCGCTGGCCGAGCGAGAGCTGCCGTACGGGGGTGTCCAACAGGCCGCCCAGGTCGAGCAGTTCGACGCAGCGGCCGAGGTTCTCGCGGTACCGCCGGTCGGGGATCCGGTAGATCCGGCGGGCGAGTTCGAAGGAGTCGCGCAGCGGGAGGTCCCACCACAGGGTGGTGCGCTGCCCGAAGACGACGCCGATCCGGCGGGCCAGCGCGACCCGTTCGCGGGCCGGGTCGACCCCGGCGACGCGCAGCCGGCCGGAGCTGGGGACGAGGATGCCGGTGAGCATCTTGATGGTGGTCGACTTCCCGGCCCCGTTGGGCCCGATGTAGCCGACGCACTCGCCGGCCTCGACGGTGAAGCCGAGGCCGTCCACCGCGCGCACCTCGCGCTTGACCCGGCTGAACCGGCCGGTGCGGGCCCGCACGGTGAAGGTGCGGTGGACGTCCTGGAGTTCGATCAGTGCCATGGGTGCTCCTTGCGTTGCGGGGAGGGTCAGCTGCCGGTGCCCCGGTAGGCGCGCAGTCCGGCCCGCCAGGCCAGCCCGGCGGCGGCGACGCAGAGCGCGGCGGCGACCGGGGAGGCGTACTGGAAGGCGGTGGGCAGCCCGAGCGGGTCGGGCCGGTCGAGGATGCGCAGGGTGGGCAGCCAGTTGACGAAGGCCAGCGGGACGCCGAAGACCACCCCGGCGACCAGTTCCTTGGCGAAGACCGTAGGCGGGTAGTGCAGCAGGGTCGCGCCGCCGTAGGTGAAGGAGTTCTGGATCTCCTTGGACTCGCCCCACCAGAACTGGACGGTGGCACCGCCGACGTAGATCGCGCCGAAGATGACGCTGCCGCACACCAGCAGGACGGGCACCAGCAGCACCCGGTCCCAGGTCCAGTGCACGTCCAGGGCGGCCAGCGACCAGCCGAGCACGATCACCGCCTGGAGCGGGCGGCCGAGCCGGCGCAGGCTGAACCGCTCGGCGCACAGCTGGGAGAGCGCGGGCGCGGGGCGGACCAGCATGGTGTCCAGCGAACCGTTCATGATCCGTACGCCGAGGCCGTCGGCCGAGCCGACCAGCAGGCTGGCGACGCCGAGCGAGAAGGTCGCGGTGGCGTAGAGGAAGGCGATCTCCGGCAGGCGCCAGCCGCCGAGCTGGTCGGTGTGCCGGAACATGATCACCAGCACGACGAAGTCGAGCGAGTGGGTGACCAGGCTGGCCAGCAGGTTGAGCAGGAAGGAGGCCCGGTAGGCCATCATCGAGCGCATCCACATCCGGGCGCAGATCCACCAGGAGCGGACCGCCCAGGAGGTCCGGGCGAGGAGCGGCTCAGCCACCCTGCACCACCACCCGGCGGGTCGCCAGCCACTGCGCGCCCCGGCCCGCGGCCAGCAGCGCGGCCGCCCAGCCGAACTGGAAGCCGAGCGCCCGCAGCAGCCCGGTGCCGCCCGCCCGCTCCAGGAAGACGTCGGTCGGCACCTTGACCAGGGCCGCCCAGGGCAGCACCCGGGCGAGGTCGCCGAGCCAGCCGGGGAAGAGCGCGATCGGCAGCAGCATCCCGGAGAAGAACATCGAGACCACCAGGGTCACCGCGCGCACCCCCTCCGAGTCGTGCAGCCAGAAGCCGGTGATCGAGACCAGGAACCGCACGCCGAAGCTGACCAGCAGCGCGAGCAGCACCGAGAGCAGGAAGAACACCCAGGTCAGCGGCCGCTCGGGCATCCGGGTGCGGAACACCAGGGCGCCGAACAGCATCGGCACGGTGCCGCGGACCAGCGCCTGGAAGCCGGCCCGGCCGAGGTCGGTGGCCAGCCACCAGCCCTGGAAGTCGACCGGACGGTAGAGGTCGACGGCGATGTCCCCGCTGCGGAAGCGGTCCTGGACCTCGTCCTGGAAGCCCCCGCCCCAGACCGCGACGGTGACCAGCAGGCCCTGGCTGACCCAGATGTAGGTGACGGCCTGGCCCTGGTCGTAGCCGCCGAGGTTGGGGCGGGCCTGCCAGAGGGCGAGGAAGGAGGAGGCCAGGATGACCCCGAAGACGGTGTTGGTGAAGGTCCCGGCCAGGGTGGCGGCGCGGTAGGTGGAGTAGCGGCGGAAGGCGCCGCGGGCGACGGCGGCGTACAGCCCGAGGGAAGCGTACAGCCCGGCGGCGGCGGACAGCCCGGGGGCGGTGCCGGTATCGGGAGGCCTCGCCTCCGCGGTGGAAGCTCCGTGCATATTGTCTCCTTATCGACATTTACCGGCGCAGACGGGCGCCGCGAGACGTCGGCGCACGCTCCAGCGGCCCCGACCGACCGCCCCCGGGGGTACCGGGCCGGACGTGCGGAGCTGCCGAAGTGGACGCGCTATGCGATTTGCACCTTTCACCGTACCGCCGGCCCCCACGACCCGCACCCGGATTTCCGGCGCACCCCGGGGCGCACGGACCGGCACGCGCAACCACGCAGTTCAGGCCCCCGCCGCCGCTGAACCCACGTCAAATAGCAGATAATCCCGCCATGACGTTGAGCACCCGCCGCCAGGCCAAACGGGCCGCCCGCCGCGAAGCCCGCCGCGCCCTCCCCCTCTGGCGCCGGCTCCTGCCCACCTGGCGGATCACCCTCGGCGCCCTCACCGCACTGCTACTGCTCGCCGTCGGCGCCTTCGCCGTGCTCTACGTCATCGTCCCGGTACCCGACCCCAACGCCCACGCCACCGCCCAGAACAACATCTACCTCTACGCCGACGGCACCACCGAGATCGCCCGCACCGGAGCCGTCAACCGCACCGACGTCACCATCGAGCAGATCCCCCTGCAGACCCAGCAGGCCGTCGTCTCCGCCGAGGACCGCACCTTCTACCAGAACCGCGGCATCGACCTGAAAGGCATGGCCCGGGCCGGCTGGAACACCCTGCTCGGCAAGGGCATGCAGGGCGGCTCCACCATCACCCAGCAGTACGTCAAGAACTACTACCTGACCCAGGACCAGACCTTCGAACGCAAGGGCCGCGAACTCTTCATCGCCCTCAAGGTCGACCAGCAGCGCAGCAAGAACGAGATCCTCGCCGGCTACCTCAACAGCAGCTACTTCGGCCGCGGCGCCTACGGCATCCAGAGCGCCGCCCACGCCTACTACGGCGTCGACGTCTCCCAACTCACCCTCGGCCAGGGCGCCTACCTCGCCTCCCTGCTCCAGGCCCCCAGCCTCTACGACGTCAGGACCGCCACCCCCGCCAACCGCGAGAAGGCCCTCGCCCGCTGGAACTACGCCCTCGACGGCATGGTCCAACTCGGCTTCCTCACCAGCACCGACCGCACCGCCACCACCTTCCCCGAACCCATCGACCCCCAGCCCGCCACCGGACTCGCCGGCCAGGCCGGCTACCTGGTCGGCGTCGCCGACGACTACCTCATCTCCTCCGGCACCATCGACGCCGCCACCCTCAAGGCCGGCGGCTGGCGGATCACCACCACCTTCGACAAGCCCCGGCAGGACGCCTTCGTCAAGGCCGTCCAGTCCGAACTCACCAGCGAACTCGACCCCAAGGCCCGCCCCACCACCGACACCGACGTCCGGGTCGCCGGCGCCTCCGTCGAACCCGCCACCGGCCGGGTCGTCGCCGTCTACGGCGGCCCCGACTACGCCAAGCAGCCCTTCAACGACGCCCTGCGCCAGGACAACCAGATCGGCTCCACCTTCAAACCGGTCGACCTCGCCGCCGGCCTGATCGCCCAGCACACCGTCGACGGCCGCCCGATCACCACCGAGACCCGCTACGACGGCACCAGCGAACGCCCCGTCACCGGCGGCCCCACCCCGTACGCCCCGCCCAACGAGGACGACGTCGACTACGGCAACATCACCCTGCGCTACGCCATGGTCAAGTCCGTCAACTCCGTCTACGCCCAGGAAGGCGTCGACGCCGGACTCGGCCGCGTCCGCGAGACCGCCGTCAAACTCGGCATCCCCGACAGCGTCCGCGGCATGGACCCGGCCAACACCTCGATGACCCTCGGCACCGCCACCCCCAGCGCCCTCGACCTGGCCGGCGCCTACGCCACCCTCGCCAACCACGGCCAGGCACACACCCCCTGGTCCGTCCAGAAACTCGAACGGGTCAACCCCGGCGGCGCGATCGACGTCCCCAAGATGCCCGACCACAAGGCCACCGACGCCGTCGGCCGCACCGTCGCCGACTCCGTCACCGACGTCCTGCGCGACGTCGTCAGCCCCCGCGGCACCGGCGCCGCCGCCCTCGACCTGGGCCGCCCCGCCGCCGGCAAGACCGGCACCACCGACGCCAACCTCTCCGCCTGGTTCGCCGGCTACACCCCCGAACTCACCACCACCGTCGGCCTGTTCCGCGAGAACCCGAAGACCCACGCCAAGGAGCCACTGGCCGGCACCGCAGGCCTCAGCCGGGTCAACGGCGGCGCCTTCCCCACCCGGATCTGGACCGACTACATGACCGCCGCCCTGAACGGCACCCCCACCCAGCAGTTCGACCTCCAGACCGGCCGCGGCGACCAGGGCCCCGACACCTGGACCCCCACCGGCACCCCCAGCACCAGCACCTCCCCCACCGGCGCCCCCAGCGCCCCCGCCGCCACCACCGGTGCCCCCGCACCCACCGCGCCCGGCCACGCCCCCGGCGCCCCCAGCGCCCCCGCCGCCACCGAACAGCCCGGCCCCGACGCCCCCAGCCCGCAGAACCCCCGGCCCACCCCCAGCCAGGAACAGCCCACCCCCAGCACCCGGCCCACCCCGACCCGGCCCGCCCGCCCCAGCAACCCGCCCACCGCCACCACCGGGCCCACCGGGACGGCCACCCCCGCGGCCCAGTGAGCCTGGGCCCCGGCGCGGAGACCCACGCCGGGGCCCGCCCCCCGCTACGCCACCAACACCTGCTACGCCACCAACTCCCGCTCCAGCGGCGTACGGAAGCGCGGCGTCACCCGCACCTCCCCCAGCCACCCCGCCAACCGCCCCGCCTCCGCCGCGACCGCCCGCTCCGCCTCCGCCCCCACGTCCCGGAACAGCCGCCACACCAGCTCACCGTCCGCCCGCTGCGCCCAGCCGCCGACCACCTCGCCGCACCACCACACCGTCGGCCCCGCGTTCCCCGCCCGGTCGAACAGCGCCGGCACGTCCTCCGGCCGCAGGTACCAGTCCCGCCCGCGCCAACCCATCACCGCCGGGTCCAGCGCCGGCAACAGCGCCGCCCACGGCTCCGGGGCCGCCACCGGTCCCTCGTCCCCCGGCAGCACCACGGCCGCCGCGCCGCCCGCCAGCGCCACCGCCCGCGCGTCCACGTCCGCCAGCGCCCGCCGGACGTCCCCCAGCGTCCAGCCCGTCCACCACTTCACGTCCTCGACCGTGCCCGGCCCGTACGCCGCCAGCCAGCGCCGCACCACCTCCGCCTTCGCCTCCCGCACCGGCACGTCCGGCCACTGCGGCACCAGCGCCCACGGATAACTGCTGCTCAACCAGGACCCGCGCGGACGGCACCGGCGCACGTGCCCGTCCGAGGCCAGCAGCCGCAGCAGCCGGCTGCCCACGCTCTGCTTCGCCGCGTACGCCTTGCCCGCCGACATCAGCATCGTCTCCCGCAACTGCGGTACGTCTTCGCCGAGTTCCTTGGTCGTCGCCTCACCGCGCACGGCCAGCGCGGCCAGCACCGCACGCTCCGCCTCCGCCAGCCGGGCCTCGTCCCAGCCCTCGGCGTGGTCGCGCAGGTGCTTGAGCAGCGTCGCCCGCTCCTTCGCCGCGATCGCCCGCGCCGCCCCCGAACTCACGTACGGGGCCAGGTCCTCCGTCACCGCGAAGATCGTCCGCCGCATCGACAGCAGCTTCACCAGCGAGACGTCCTCGTACAGCGCCCGGTCCACCTCCGCCGCCGAGGGCTCCGCCAGCCGCGCGCACGCGGACAGGTACACCGTCGCCGCGTCCGTGGCGTGCAGCCCGACCACCGCATCCGCCACGTCCTCCACCCGCGCCGCCCGCACCGAGGGCGCCAACAACTGACGCCGCCCCAACCGGGCCCGCCGCTCCACCTCATCGATCACCGGGACGCTCATGCCCGGACCCTAGCGGCTACCACCGACAGAACCGAGGTGCTCCGCCGCGGACCCGGCCGACCCGGCCAACTCGGCCAACTCCGCGAACTCCGCCAGCAGCGGCGACGTCCGCCCCGCCGCCCAGGCCAGGCACACCCGGTGCGGCGCGAGGTCCGACACCGGCACATGCACGACGTCCGCGCGGGTATAGAAGGCCGCCATCGACAACGGCAGCACCACCATCCCCTCCCCTGCCGCCACGTACTCCAGCTTCTCCTCCACCGTGTCCACCCGCGGCCGCGACCGCTCCGGCCGCCGCCCGGACACCCCCGGCAGATCCCGCCACTCCGGCACGAAGTCCGGATCCTGTAGCAGCAGCTCACCACCCAACTCGGCCATCACGACCGACGCCTCACCCGCCAGCCGGTGCCCGGCCGGCAACACCGCCACCCGCGGCTCGGCGAACAGCGGACGCAGCACCAGACCCTGCCGGTCCACCGGCAACCGGACACAGGAGACGTCCACCCGGCCGTCCAGCACCATCCGCGCCTGATCGGCCCAGGAGGTCCGCACCACCTCCACCGCCAGCCCCGGATGCCGCTCGCGCAGCCCCCGCACCGCCGCCGTCACCGCCACCCCCGGCATGAACCCCACCACGAACCGCGCCGGCCCCTCCCCCGACCGGCCCACCCGACGGCGCAAGGCCTCCGCCGCCGCCAGCAACGGCGGCGCGTCCTCCAACAACTGCCGCCCCGCGTCCGTCAGTTCGGTCGAACGCCGGTCACGTCGGAACAACTGCGCACCGAACTCCGCCTCCAGCGCCCGGATCTGCCGCGACAGCACGGGCTGCGCGATGTGCAACTCCACCGCCGCCCGACCGAAGTGCAACTCCCGCGCCACCGCCACGAAGTACCGCAGCTTCCGCAGATCGACGTCCACCGCCACCGCCACCCCCGCTCACCTGGGACCCGCTCACCGCTGATACCCCGAGGGTATGACAGCCGACCGAACAGGTCTTGGACGCCACCACCCCACCCGGAGCACGATCGACACAACCCCCCGGCCACACCACGAAAGGCGCCACCATGCCCCTCAAGGAACAGCACGTCGTCGTCCTCGGCGGCACCTCCGGCATCGGCCTCGCCACCGCCGCCCTCGCCGCCGAACGCGGCGCCCGCGTCACCGTCGTCTCCAGCCGACCGGACAACGCCCGACGCGCCCTCGCCACCCTGCCCGCCGGCACCACCGCCGAAACCGCCGACCTCACCGACAACCACCAGGTCAGCGCCCTCTTCGACCGCCTCGGCCCGCTCGACCACCTGGTCTACACCGCCGGCGACCCGCTCGCCCTGATGACCGTCGACACCATGGACCTCGACGCCGCCCGCGCCCTCTTCACCCTGCGCTACTTCGGCGCCCTCGACGCCGTCCGCGCCGCCACCCCGCAGCTGCGCCCCGGCGGCTCGATCACCCTCACCTCCGGCACCGCCGGCCAGCGCCCGGTACCGGGCTGGAGCGTCGCCGCGAGCGTCTGCGGCGCGGTCGAAGCCCTCGTCCGGGCGCTGGCCGTGGAACTCGCCCCGATCCGGGTCAACGCCGTCCGGGCCGGGATGATCCGCACCCCGCTCTGGTCCGGCCTCCCCGAGGCCGACCGCGAGCAGCTGTACGCGCAGACCGCCGCCGCCCTGCCGCTCGGCCGGATCGGCGACCCCGAGGACACCGCCGAGGCCTACGCGTACCTGATGGAACAGCGCTTCGCCACCGGCACCGTCCTCACCGTCGACGGCGGCGGGCTGCTCGCGTAGGACGCCCGGTCACGGGCCCGGGCCGGTCACAGGCCCAGCCCGGTCACAGGTATGGGTCGGTCACAGGTACAGCCCGGTCGAACCCTCCGTGTCACCGAAGCGGCTCGCCGCCACCGCATGCAGGTCCCGCTCGCGCAGCAGCACGTAGGTGGCGCCGCG
Source organism: Kitasatospora sp. NPDC029367 (assembly GCF_055569135.1). Taxonomy (NCBI): domain Bacteria; kingdom Bacillati; phylum Actinomycetota; class Actinomycetes; order Kitasatosporales; family Streptomycetaceae; genus Kitasatospora; species Kitasatospora sp. NPDC029367. The sequence continues at coordinate 64,704 of NZ_JBVHYH010000004.1, read as the reverse complement.
GACCTCCACCTCCAGCTTGTCCTCCGGGTCGTACAGCACGCGGTCACCGGGCTCCACCGAGCGCACGCTCTGCCCCACCGCCACGGCCTCCGCCCAGGTGCAGCGCTTCGAGAGCTCCGCCGTCGCCGGGATCAGGATGCCGCCGGTCGAGCGGCGCTCGCCCTCGCTGCCCTCGATGCGCACCAGAACGCGGTCGTGCAGCATCCGGATCGGCAGCTTCTCGCCCAGCCGGTCGTGCCGCACCGCGTCGTGCTCGTGATCGGAATGGGTCGGTTCGTCGTTCGTACTCACGGTCCCGAAGGTACCGCCCCCGGGCGCGGCGCGTGACGCTGGCCCGGCATGCGGAAGGGCCGGGCCGCCCGACGGCGGCCCGGCCCTCCGGAGGTCCCGCTCGATCCGCCGATCAGTCCTCGCGGCGCTTGCGCGAGGAGGACAGCAGCACCACCAGGCCGAGGCCGACCAGTGCGACCGGGACGATCCGCTCCTTGCGCGGCTGCCCCTTCTCGTCCAGGAACTGCGCCTTGACCTTCTCCACCAGGCCGCTCGCGGCCACGTACGCCCGGGCCGTCTTCTCCTCGACGGTGGCCATCGCCTTCGCCTTGACCTGCGCGGAGATGGTGCTCGGGTGGATCCGCACGGCCAGCTCGTCCAGGTTCGACGCCAGCCGGTCACGGGTGCGCTCGATGTCCGCCTCGATCTGCGCAGCCGTACGCGCCGGCTTGTCCTGCGTGCTCGCGTCGCCCACTCGGGCCACCCCATTCACTTGCCGATGTAGTCCTGTCGTCCTCTGCGACCAACCCAGTTTGTCAGCTGCCACGCACGGGCGCGCGGCCCCACCCACCAACGGAGGTAAGTTTGCCGTGGTACGACCGTCCGTCCCAGCCCCCAGGAGAGTACGACCGTGACTGAGCGTCTCCAGCCCGGCGACACCGCGCCCGCATTCAGCCTGTCCGACGCCGACGGCAACCAGGTCTCGCTCGCCGACCACCTGGGCCGCAAGGTCATCGTCTACTTCTACCCGTCCGCCCTCACCCCCGGCTGCACCAAGCAGGCCTGCGACTTCACCGACAACCTGGCGGTCTTCGAGGGCGCCGGCTACGACGTCATCGGCATCTCCCCGGACCAGCCGGAGAAGCTCGGCAAGTTCCGCGAGAAGGAGGACCTCAAGGTCACCCTGCTCTCCGACCCGGACCACCAGGTGCTGGAGGCCTACGCCGCCTACGGCGAGAAGCAGAACTACGGCCGCACCTACCAGGGCGTGATCCGCTCCACGATCATCGTGGACGAGCAGGGCAAGGTCGAGCGCGCCCTCTACAACGTCAAGGCCACCGGGCACGTCGCCAAGCTGCTGCGGGACCTCAAGGTCGAGGCCTGAGCCTCCGGAACGAACTGAACGAACTGAACGAAGCGGTGGCGGCCCACCCCCCGACCGGGTGTGCCGCCACCGCCGTTCCTCACCTCGGGTGACTGCCGTCAGCCGTCAGCTGTCAGCCGTCGGGCTCAGCAGGCCCCGAGGTCGTTCCAGACGCCCCAGGCGCCACTGGCGGAGGGGTCGTCGCCCTTGGTCCACCACTTGTTCTGGTAGTAGTGCCCCTTCCAGGACACCTTGGTCGGCGTCGCGTAGGTGGCGCCCGCGTCCCAGCCCGGGGCGGCCGTGCAGGCGCCGGAGGTCGGGGTCGCGGTCGGGGTCGGCGTACCGGTGGGCGTGCCCGTCGGGGTCGCGGTCGGGGTCGCGGTCGGCGTGCCCGTCGGCGTCCCGGTCGGAGTCGGGGTAGGCGTCGGAGTCGGAGTCGGCGTGCCGCCGTCCACCGCGCCCCGGGTCAGGTCGCCCTTGAGGCCGTACAGCGTGCCGCCCACGTTGACCGTCCAGTTCGACGGCGTGGACACCGGCAGGTAGTAGACGAAGTCGATGTCGACCGAGGCGCCCGGCGCCAGCGACTGCCAGCCCGGCAGCTTGACCGACACCCGGTTGTAGGTGCCCTTCAACCCGCCGACGTTGCCCGGGCCCGGGTTGTCCTGCCGGATCACCTGGAGCCCGAAGCCGGACTGGTCCTTGGCGTTGCCCGGCGCCGAGTTGCTGTAGTCGAACTGGAACTCGGTGCCGCCCGGCAGGGTCAGCGTCGAGTTGTTGACGATGTGCAGCTTCGGGTTGATCGGGTAGTTGGAGTCGCCCAGCGCGAAGTTGGTGAACGACACGTCGACCGGCAGGGTCTGCTGCGGCAGCGCCACCGTCGAGCGGACCGCACCGTACGGGCTCGCCGCCTTGAACTTGTCGTACATCAGCGAGGTCAACGTCGAACCGGGCACGTACTCGCCCTTGCCGCCGTTGGCGGTGGCGTCCCAGCGGTAGTCGCCCGCGAGCTCCCAGATCATCGCGCCGCCGGCGCCCTGGTTGACGATGTAGTCCGCCTTGGCGCCCACCGACTGCTCGTCCTCGGTGGACAGGAACACCTTCTTGGTGTCGTTCCACAGCCACGGCGCCACCAGCGAGGAGCTGTAGTTGCGGGTGTAGCTGCCCTGGAGGGCGGTGTCGGTCACCCCGTACTTGGCCAGGTAGTCGGGCAGGACGCCCTTCTCCAGGTTCTTCGCGTGCCACATCGGGTTCGACCCGGCCGGGGACTCCTTGCCCGCGTCGTCCTTGTCGTTCCAGATGTTGTCGATCCCGACCGCGCCGTCACCGCAGGAGGTCAGTCCGGACCCTGCTGGGCAGCTGGTCGCGGAAGCGGTGCCCCAGAGGCCGTTGGTGCCGCCCTGGACGTTCTTGAAGCCGCGGGTGTAGTACGGCAGGCCGACGTTGATCCGGCCGGCCGGCAGCGCACCGCGGAAGTAGTGGTACGACCAGTCGGCGTTCAGGTAGCCGATGCCGCCGTACTGGCCGGTGCCGTACACGTTGGCGGCGGCCAACTCGCCGTCCTTGCCGTCGTCGTAGAGCGAGGCGTTCGGGCCGACGTACTTGTTCCAGGCGCCGTGCAGGTCGTACGACATGATGTTGACGTAGTCCAGGTACTGGGCGACCTGGAAGGTCTCCATGCCGCGCAGCAGGTACCCGGAGGACGGAGCCGCGACCGACAGCAGGTAGTGCCTGCCGTCGGCGGCGCCCGCCCGGTCCAGGTTCTCCCGCAGGGTCTTCATCAGCGCCGCGTAGCCCTTGGCCAGCGAACCGCGCTTGGCGTTGGCGAGCTGCCAGTCCAGCGGGTTGCCGGCGTCCTTCATCGAGGTCGGGTACTCGTAGTCGATGTCGACGCCGTTGAAGCCGTACTTGCGGATGAAGTCGACGGAGGAGGCGGCGAAGGTGTCGATGCCGGCCTGGTTGACGCTGCCGTCCGGGTTGACCGTCATCGAGTAGAAGCCGCCGGAGCCGACCCGCTTGCCGTCGTCCCCGAAGTAGCCGCCGGTCTCGGTCCAACCGCCCACCGAGATCAGGGTCTTGACGTTCGGGTACTGCTTCTTGAACTTCGTCAGCAGATTGAAGTGGCCCTTGTACGGCAGCGTCGGGTCCAGTTCCGCACCCGGCACGCCCGGGAAGGAGATCCCGGTGGCCTCGTTGGTCGGCCCGTCCGTGCCGACCGACAGCTTGTTGTCGCCGCCGACGTGCCCGAAGGCGTAGTTGAGGTGGGTGACCTTGTCCCAGGGGATGTCGCTCACCAGGTAGGGCTGGTCGCCGTTCTTGCCGGTGCGCCAGCCGGTGAAGTACCCGATGATGCGGCGCTGGTGGTCCGCGCCCATCTTCTCGCGCCCGCTGGAGTCGTAGACCGAGCAGTACGGGACGTCCACCCCGGGCGTCTGGTACAGCCCGTCCGGGCGACAGGCCGCGTTGTCGACGGCCGCCGACGCCTGCGAGGGCGCCGCACCCAGCGTCGCCATCAACAGCCCCGCCAGCGACACCGCCGCCAACGACGCCACGCCCGCCCGGGCACTCTTGCGGCGGATCGCAGCGGTGGGACGCCGCTCCGCCGTACTACGGATCAACACTCGGTCCTCCAGGAGAGAGTGTCGGCGCGTACCTGTGGGGGAGCACGCACGTGGGGGATTCAATTGGCGCCGAAGCTATGTGGTCTGAACCACATAGGTCAATAGGTCTGTACCAATTGGTCATCACTCGGCAAACCCCCGATGACCCGTAACCAAACCACCCCCCGGTCGTTCGCATACCGGGGAAGGGGCACGACAACTGCCCAAGGGGGACCGCCATGCCGGTCAAGTACACCCGCGAACTGCTCGCCGAGCTCGCGGCCGAGTCCACCAGCGTCAACGAGATGATGCGCAAGCTCGGCGTGCCGATCACTCGCGGCGCCCACAGCCACCTGACCAAGCGACTCCGGCACCACGACATCGACACCTCGCACTTCGACCAGGGCTGTCGCGCCTACCGGCAACGGCAGTACTCGAAGGACACCCTGACTGAGGCCGCAGCCGCCGCGAGCACGCTCGACGAAATGCTGATCGCGCTCGGCCGTGAGCCGAACCGCGACCGGCGCAAGTACCTGCGCCGCAAGCTCACCGAGTACGGGATTGACACCTCGCACTTTCGCTCGGCCGGAACCGTCTACACCCGGGAGCTGCTCCAGGAGGCCGTCTCCGTATCGCACAGCGTGGCCGGGGTGGTGCGATACCTCCGCAAGCGCCAGGCAGGCGGCACGCAGGCCCACATCGGGCGCCGCATCAAGGAGCTCGGAATCGACACCTCACACTTCACCGGGCAGGCGCACGCCCGTGGCAGGAGGCTCCCCACCAGGATTCCGGCCGAACAGCTCCTCATTCAGCGCCCCCCGGAAGCCAAACGACTCCCTGGCTCGCGGATCCGCAGCGCGCTGGCCGAGCTCGGCCGACCCGAGCTGTGCGAGGACTGCGGAACCGGCTCCGAGTGGCGCGGACGGCCGATGACCCTGGAGGTCGACCACATCAACGGCGACTGGTCGGACAACCGGCCGGACAACCTCCGACTGCTCTGCCCGAACTGCCACGCCGTCACCGACACCTATTGCGGGCGAAACAAGAACAAGCGCAAGGCGCCACGGGAAATCGCGGTGTTCCCATCGGAAGCGAGGCCCTAGACTAGAGGCCAGGCGGCCTTGGCGGAGCTGGCGAGACGCGCCGGACTTAGGATCCGGTGGGGGAAACCCCGTGAGGGTTCGAATCCCTCAGGCCGCACCAGCCTTACACCTAAGATTCAAAGGCCCGCCCCGAGAGTGATCTCGGGGCGGGCCTTCGTCGTTTCAGACTTCCCGTCAGCCGAGGAGGTCCTTGACCACCGGGACCAGGCCGCGGAAGGCCTTGCCGCGGTGGCTGATGGCGTTCTTCTCGTCCGCCGTGAGCTCCGCGCAGGTGCGGGTCTCGCCGAGGGGCTGGAGGATCGGGTCGTAGCCGAAGCCGCCGTCGCCCGCCGGGGCGGTGCGCAGGGTGCCGAGGAGGCGGCCCTCGACGACGCGTTCGGTGCCGTCGGGGAGGGCGAGGGCGGCGGCGCAGAAGAAGTGGGCGCCGCGGTGGGGTTCGGCGATGTCGGAGAGCTGGGCGAGCAGCAGATTGAGGTTGGCGAGGTCGTCGCCGTGCTTGCCGGCCCAGCGGGCGGAGAAGATGCCGGGGGCGCCGTTGAGGACGTCGACGCAGAGGCCGGAGTCGTCGGCGACGGCGGGCAGTCCGGTGGCGCGGGCGAGGGCGTGGGCCTTGAGGAGGGCGTTCTCGGCGAAGGTGACGCCGGTCTCGGGGACGTCCGGGATCTCGGGGTAGGCGTCGGCGCCGACGAGTTCGACGTCCAGGCCGGCGTCGGTGAGGATGGCGCGCAGCTCGGCGACCTTGTGCTGGTTGCGGGTGGCGAGGATCAGGCGGGTGGACATATCGCCCACCCTATCGAGATCCGGCGGACGGTCAGCCGGTGCAGACCGAGGTGAGGTTGCCGGCCGCGTCGCCGAGCGGTTTGAGGTCGGGGGCCTGCTTCTTGTCGACGGCCTGCTGGACCTTGTCGGCCTGCTTCTGGAGGTCGGTGACGGCCTTGGCGACGTCGGTGTTCTTCGAGTTCTTGCCGATCTGGTCGAGGTCGCCCTTGAGCTTCTGGAGCGCCTTGCCGGCGGCGGCCGAGTCGTTGCTGGAGTTGTCGTAGGCCTTGGTGAGGTCGGCGAGGTCGCCGGTGACCTTGACGGCGGTGTTGCCGCAGTCGATGGCCTTCTGGGCGGCGGAGCAACTCACCATGCTGAGCGGGAGGATCGCGATCAGTGCGGCCACGGCGAGGGCGGCGGGGCGGGCGATGCTCGACGAGGCCATCCGGTCCTCCTGGGGCGCGGGTTCCGTGGGGGAGGACGCGCGCGGACGGGGCGCGGTTCCCGCAGCGGGGTGCTGCGGGAACCGTACGGGCTGCGGGCCGCGCGTGTACAGCGGGCCGGGCCCGGTTCACTCCGGGGGTCGGTTCACTCCGGGGGGGGAGGTTCAGCCTTCGAGTGCCTTGCGCTGGATCTGGTCGAGTTCGGCGCAGCCGAGGGTGCCGAGGTCGAGCAGCTGGTCGAGCAGGGCACGGTCGAAGGGGGCGCCTTCGGCGGTGCCCTGGACCTCGACGAAGCGGCCGTCGGAGGTGCAGACGATGTTCATGTCGGTCTCGGCGCGGACGTCCTCCTCGTACTGGAGGTCGAGCATGGGGACGCCGTCGATGATGCCGACGCTGACGGCGCTGACGCCGCCGGTGATGGGCTGGCCCTTGGCGCGCAGGAGCTTGCGGTCGCGGGCCCAGGAGACGGCGTCGACGAGGGCGACGTAGGCGCCGGTGATGGCGGCGGTGCGGGTGCCGCCGTCGGCCTGGAGGACGTCGCAGTCGAGGACGATGGTGTTCTCGGCGAGGGCGCGGTGGTCGATGACGGCGCGCAGCGAGCGGCCGATGAGTCGGCTGATCTCGTGGGTGCGGCCGCCGATGCGGCCCTTGACGGATTCGCGGTCGCCGCGGGTGTTGGTGGCGCGCGGGAGCATGGAGTATTCGGCGGTGACCCAGCCTTCGCCGCTGCCCTTGCGCCAGCGCGGGACGCCTTCGGTGACGCTGGCGGTGCACAGCACCTTGGTGTCGCCGTAGGAGACGAGGACGGAGCCTTCGGCGTGCTTGCTCCAGCCCCGTTCGATGGTGATGGGGCGGAGCTGGTCGGGGGTGCGGCCGTCGATACGTGACATAGCCACTGAGCGTAGCTGTTGCGAACGCCGGTTCCGGATGCGCCTCGGCCCGCCGTCCGCGTGGGCGGGTCGGCGGGCCGTGGGTGGTGGAGCCTGGCTGGTAAAGCCTGGGCGGCGAGCCTGGGTGGCTCAGCTCACATCATGTCCTCGATGTCGGCGGCGATCGGGTCGGCGTCGGTGCCGATGACGACCTGGATCGCGGTGCCCATCTTGACGACGCCGTGGGCGCCGGCCGCCTTGAGGGCGGCCTCGTCGACGAGGGAGGCGTCCCTGACCTCGGTGCGCAGGCGGGTGATGCAGCCTTCGACCTCTTCGATGTTGTCGATGCCGCCCAGACCGGCGACGATCTTCTCAGCCTTGCTGGCCATGTGGTTTCTCCCTCTGTCTCGGCTCTTCGGCGGCTCTGCCGGGTGCCGTCCTGCGCTGTGCTGGGGTTCGGTCCTCGGCCGTCGGGTGGCGAGGTCCGTGCCGGTGGCTGACGCGGGTTCAGCTGGGGTCGCGCTGCCGGGCAGCGCGACCAGCATGACCCGAGCAGGTCCGGTCTGCCACGTTAGTCCACTTTTGGCCCATTCCGGCGCGCAGGCTCCGGGCCGCCACCCGAGGATGACGATCAGCGGGGCTCGCGTCCCGGCGTCCGGCCTGCGTCCCAAAGTGGTCTACACCAATATATGTGTACTCCGATGAACGCAGGAAGGACCCCGGGTGTTCCTGACCCCCGCCCGAGGGTCCCGCAGGGGCCCACCAGTCGGCAACTGCGCTCGGAGGGCGAAGGATGAGTTCGGCAGGCGCCACGGCCCCGCAGAACCTGTGGTGGCACACCTTCTACGGCGGCCTCCAGAAGATGGGCCGCTCCCTCCAGCTCCCGGTCGCGGTGCTGCCCGCGGCAGGCATCCTCAACCGGCTCGGCCAGCCGGACGTGTTCGGCAAGGACGGCCTGGGCTGGAACAACGTCGCCAAGGTCTTCGCGGCGGCCGGCGGCGCACTGCTCGACTCCTCGCTCGGCCTGCCGCTGCTGTTCTGCATCGGCGTGGCGATCGGCATGGCGAAGAAGGCGGACGGTTCGACGGCGCTCGCGGCCGTGGTCGGCTTCCTCGTCTACTACAAGGTGCTGCACGCGTTCCCGGAGCACTGCAAGGCCGGTACTGTCCAGATCCCCGACGCGTGGACCGCCCAGTGCGTGGACTACAGCTCGGCCAAGGCCGCGGCCGCGGCGTACCAGAACCCGGGGGTGCTGGGCGGCATCCTGATCGGCCTGATGTCGGCCTGGCTGTGGGTCCGGTTCCACCGCGTCAGACTGGTCGACTGGCTGGGCTTCTTCAACGGCCGCCGCCTCGTCCCGATGATCACCGCCGTGGTGGGCCTGGCCACCGCCTGCATCGCCCTGTGGGTCTGGCCGCCGATCGGCCGCGGCCTGAACGACTTCTCGCAGAACCTCGCCGATCTCGGGGCGGGCGGCGCGGGCATCTTCGGCCTGTTCAACCGCGCGCTGCTGCTGATCGGTATGCACCAGCTGCTGAACACCTTCGTCTGGTTCCAGTTCGGCGAGTTCACGAAGGCCGACGGCAGCATCGTGCACGGCGACATCCCGCGTTTCCTCGCGGGCGACCCGACGGCGGGGCAGTTCCAGTCCGGATTCTTCCCGATCATGATGTTCGCGCTGCCCGCCGCGGCGCTCGCGATCGCGCACTCGGCCAAGCCGCACCGCCGCAAGGAGATCTACGGCCTGATGCTCTCGGTCGGCCTGACCTCCTTCGTCACCGGTGTCACCGAGCCGATCGAGTACTCCTTCGCCTACATCGCCCCGGCCCTGTACGCCGTGCACGCGCTGCTGACCGGCGCCTCGATGGCGGTCACCTGGGGGCTGGGGGTGCACGACGGCTTCAGCTTCTCGGCCGGTCTGATCGACTACGTGATCAACTGGGGGCTCGCCACCAAACCGTGGCTGATCATCGTCATCGGGCTCTGCTTCGCCGCGGTGTACTACGCGCTGTTCCGGTTCATCATCGTCAAATTCGATCTGAAAACACCGGGGCGCGAGGACGAGACCGAGGTCGAGGACGTCACCAAGGCCTGATTCCCCGACCGTACGGAACAGATCCCGGAGCACCGCCCCACAAATGCCCTCGGACCCGCCGGTCCGGGGGCCTTCGGCATTTCACCGAAGGACGGAATTCCCTACCCGCGGGTCACCGAAATGGTAATTCGGTCGCGATCCGGCCGGCCGGACGGCGGTCGGGACGGGTGCCGAGCACGGGCGGGGGCGCCCCGCCGGGCACGTCCGCGACCCTCCGGTCACTCTCAGCAGCCGTGGCGCACGCCCGGGAGCGGCCGGATCGCCCGGGAGCACCCACGCCGGCGACCGCCGGACCCGCCGCGACCCGGGCGCCGCACGGGCTCGGCGCTTTTTGTTGCGCAAATAGCCAAAATCACAATCGCGACTGAAATCATGATCACCGCTCCGGATCCAGGTTTCGATTTCATAGCGCTTGTCGACAACCCTGCTATCCGGGCTTCCCCGACTTCTCCACCCGTGCTACAAAACTGGTCTACACCACGTGTGGTGTAGACCAGTTCGCGGTTCGGCCCCCGTGCCTTCCCCCCGACCGACCGCCATGCCGTTAGGAACCCACCCCCATGAGTCAGTCTGCGCAGGCACCGGCGCCCGCCAAGGCTCCGGCGCCGATCAAGAAGTTCGGCAATGCCGTCCTCCCCGGTCTCCAGAAGGTCGGTCGCAGCCTCCAGCTGCCGATCGCCGTGCTGCCGGCGGCCGGTCTGCTGGCGCGTCTGGGCCAGCCCGACGTCCATGAGAAGTGGCACTTCCCCGCGAAGCTCGTCGAGGTCTTCGGCGCCGCGGGTACCGCCATCACCGGCGCGCTGCCGCTGCTGTTCTGCGTCGGTATCGCGATCGGCTACGCCAAGAAGGCGGACGGTTCCACGGCGCTGGCGGCGCTGGTCGGTTACCTCGTGTTCAAGAACGTGCTGACCGCCTTCCCGGCGGACGGCACCGTCACGGCCGCCCTCCCCGCGGGCAAGCCGCAGGACCCGGGTGTCCTCGGCGGCATCGTGGTCGGTCTGCTCGCGGCCATCCTGTGGCAGCGGTTCCACCGCACCAAGCTGGTCGACTGGCTGGGCTTCTTCAACGGCCGCCGACTCGTCCCGATCATCATGGCCTTCGTCGGCACCGGCCTGGGCGTCCTGTTCGGCCTCGGCTGGCAGCCCGTCGGCGACGCGATCTCGCACGTCAACAACAGCCTGGTGGGCGCGGGCGCGGTCGGCGCGGGCATCTTCGGCCTGGTCAACCGCGCGCTGATCCCGATCGGCATGCACCAGTTCGTCAACACCTACGCCTGGTTCCAGACCGGTGACTTCACCAAGCCGGACGGCACCGTCGTGCACGGCGACATCAACCGCTTCCTGGCGGGCGACCCGACGGCCGGCCAGTTCCAGGCGGGCTTCTTCCCGATCATGATGTTCGCACTGCCGGCCGCCGCCCTCGCGATCGCCCACTGCGCCCGCCCCGAGCGCCGCAAGGCCGTCATGGGCATGATGATCTCGATCGCGCTGACCAGCTTCGTCACCGGTGTGACCGAGCCGATCGAGTTCACCTTCCTCTTCATCGCCCCGGTCCTGTACGCGATCCACGCGGTGCTGACCGCCGTCTCGATGGCCGTCACCTGGGGCCTCGGCATCCACCACGGATTCAGCTTCTCGGCCGGTCTGATCGACTACACGATCAACTTCAGCCTGGCCAAGAACCCGCTGCTGATCATCCCGATCGGCCTGGTCTTCGCGGCGATCTACTACTTCACGTTCCGCTTCGCGATCACCAAGTTCAACCTCAAGACCCCCGGTCGCGAGGACGACAGCGAGATCGAGGACGTCACCAAGGCCTGACGCCCGTCCCGCCCGCTCCGAAGGCCCCGCCCACCGCCGCTCCCCCGGCGGCCGGGCGGGGCCTTCGGCGTGTCCGGATGTCCGCGGGGGAGGTTCCACCGTACGGAAACGGCGGTTGACGAACCGCCGGAAGCCCTGGTCAACTGAACCGGTGAACGCCTCGTGCCCGCTGGTGACCCGCAGCCACATCGACTTCGGTCGCGTGTGGTCGGCGGCGTGTCGCGGCTGAGCCGACCCTTCGCCCCGCCGCCGCCCGGCTGAGTCCCCGCCCGGCGCCGGCCGTCCTCCTCCCCCGCCCGTCGCGGGCCTCCGCCTGCCCACGGGCCGCCACCGCGCACCCGCGCCGCGCGCGACCGCAGCCCCCGTACCCGTACGGGCCGCCGTCCGCACGCGTCCGCGCACCTCCGCGCACCCCGCACGAGGAAAGCCAGGCCCGCCATGCCCCGCCAGTTGCACCTCTCCGCCGCCATCGACAGTCCCGACCACCTCGACGCCGCCCACTACGCCGGCCTCGCCCTGCTCGCCGAGCGCGCGGGCCTGGACTTCGTCACCCTCGACGACTCCTTCGCCCCCGAGCCACGCCGCCCCGACGCGCTCGCCACCCTCGCCCGGATCGCCCCGCTGACCTCGCGGATTGGCCTGGTCCCCACCGTCACCACCACCCACACCGAGCCCTTCCACACCTCCATCTCGCTCAACACCCTGGACTGGGTGAGCGCCGGCCGGGCCGGCTGGCTGGTCGGCGTCTCCGGCACCGAGGCCGAGACCAGGGCCTTCGGCCGCCGCCCGGTCGCCCCCGAGGACGAGCTGTGGGCCGAGGCGGCCGACGCCGCCGAGGTCGCCGCCCGGCTCTGGGACAGCTGGGAGGACGACGCGGAGATCCGCGACACCGCCACCGGCCGGTTCGTCGATCGCGACAAGCTGCACTACATCGACTTCGAGGGCCGGCACTTCTCGGTCCGCGGCCCCTCCATCACCCCGCGCCCGCCGCAGGGCCGCCCGGTGGTCGTGGTGCCGGTGGCCGCCGCCGACCTCACCCCGGACGCCTCCCCCGGCGGGCGGGCCCGGGTCGCCACCGCGATCCGGTACGCCGACGTCGTCGTCCTGGACGCCCCCGACCGGGCCGCCCGGCTGACCGCCGCCACCGAACTGCGGCTGCGCTCCGGCGAACAGCTGCGCATCCTCGCCCGGCTCGACGCCGCCCTGCCCGACCGGGCCGCCGAGCAGCGGCTGCTCGCCGAACTCAGTGCCACCGGCACCGGCGTGGACGGCTTCCACCTCGTCCCCGCCGAGCCCGCGCGCGACCTGGCCGCGCTCGCCGAGCGGACCGCCCCGGCCCTGCGCGCCGCCGGACTGCTGCGCGCCGGCCACTCCGGCCGCACCCTGCGCGACCACCTCGGCCTGCCCCGCCCGGCCAGCCGCTACGCCGCCCCCGCGGCGAGCGCCACCACCGACTCCCCCGCCGACTCCCCCGCCGACTCCCCCACCGCCGACTCCCCCACCACCGACTCCCCCGCCCTCGCCGAGGTGACCCGATGACGGACCGTCCGCTCAAGCAGATCCACCTCGCCGCCCACTTCCCCGGCGTCAACAACACCACGGTGTGGAGCGACCCGGCCTCCGGCAGCCACATCGAGTTCGACTCCTTCCGCCACCTCGCGCAGACCGCCGAACGCGGGAAGTTCGACTTCTTCTTCCTCGCCGAGGGCCTGCGGCTGCGCGAGACCAACGGCCGCATCCACGACCTGGACGTGGTCGGCCGCCCCGAGTCGATCACCGTGCTGAACGCCCTGGCCGCCGTCACCGAACGGATCGGCCTGGCGGCCACGGTGAACGCCACCTTCAACGAGCCGTACGAACTCGCCCGCCGCTTCGCCTCCCTGGACCACCTCTCCGGCGGCCGGGCGGCCTGGAACGTGGTCACCTCCTCGGACGCCTTCACCGGGGAGAACTTCCGCCGCGGCGGCTACCTGGACCGTGCCGACCGCTACACCCGGGCCGCCGAATTCGTCGAACTGGCAAGGGAGTTCTGGGACGCCGGGGCCGCCGGGGTGCGGCACTCCGGGCCGCAGTTCGAGGTCGAGGGCCGGCTCTCCCTGCCCCGCCCGCCGCAGGGCCACCCGGTGGTCATCCAGGCCGGGGACTCCGACGAGGGGCGCGAGTTCGCCGCGTCCGCCGCCGACGTCATCTTCAGCCGCCACTCCACCCTCGCCGACGGCCAGGCCTTCCACCGCGACGTCAAACGGCGACTGGCCGCCTACGGCCGCAAGCCGGACGAATTGAAGATCCTGCCCGCGGCCACCTTCGTCCTCGGCGACACCGACGCCGACGCGGCCGAGCGCGCCGCCGAGGTCCGCCGGGCCCAGGTCGGGCCGCAGACCACGATCAACTACCTGGAGCAGGTCTGGGGCGTCGACCTGTCCGGCCACGACCCGGACGGGCCGCTGCCGAGCGTCGACCCCGACCCGGACAGCGCGCTGGTCCAGGGCCGGGTCCGGATCCCGGACCCGGTGGGCACCGCCGCACGCTGGCGGGCGCTGGCCGCGGAGAAGAACCTGACCAGCCGTGAACTGGTCATCGAGGTGACCGGCCGGCAGTCCTTCATCGGCTCCCCCGCCACCGTCGCCGGGCAGATCGACCACTTCGTGCAGAACGACGCGGCCGACGGCTACATCCTCGTCCCCCACCTCACTCCGGGCGGCCTGGACGAGTTCGTCGACCGGGTCGTCCCGCTGCTGCAGGAACGCGGGGTGTTCCGCACCGACTACACCGGCCCGACCCTGCGCGACCACCTCGGCCTGCCGGTGCCCGGCCGGCGCTGAGCCGCGGCCCGGGTGGCCCCGGACGCACGGGCCGCCCGGGCGGCCCCGGACGGGTCAGATCTCGTACACCGCGCCGGCCCGGGCCAGCTCCACCGGGCCGGGGTACGCGGCGGCGGCGTCGCGGCGGTTGCGCTCGGCGTCGGTCCACGGCGGGATGTGGGTGAGCACGAGCCGGTGCGCCCCGGCGGCCGCCGCGTGCTCACCGGCCTCCCGGCCGTTGAGGTGGACGGCCTGGTAGGTGTCGCGGCCGTCCAGGTAGGCGGCCTCGCAGAGGAACAGGTCGGCGTCCCGGGCGAGTTCGACCAGCTCGGGGCACTCACCGGTGTCACCGGAGTAGACCAGCGAACGGCCGCCGTGCTCCAGCCGGAAGGCGAAGGCGTCCACCGGGTGGTTGACCTGCGCGACGGAGACCCGGAACGGGCCGAGCTCGAAGTTGCCCGGAGTGAGCGTGCGAAACTCGAACACCTCCTTCATTCCGGGATTCTCCGGCATGTCGTACGCCCGGGCGAGCCGCTCGGCGGTGCCGGCCGGGCCGTACACCGGGAGCAGGTCGGGGCAGCCCTCGGCGCGGTAGTTGCGGGCGACCCAGTAGGCGCACAGGTCGACGCAGTGGTCCGCGTGCAGGTGGCTGAGCAGGACGGCGTCGACCTCGTAGAGGCCGGTGTACTTCTGCAGCGCGCCGAGCGCGCCGTTGCCGAGGTCCAGCACCACGCGGTAGCCGTCGGCCTCGACCAGGTAGCTGGAGCACGGCGAGTCGGCGGACGGGAAGCTCCCCGAGCACCCCACCACGGTCAGTTTCATCCGAGCCCCTCCGCCCCGACACGGTCCTGGCTGCTGTTGGCGTACGACATGGAAACAGCATGGAAAACAGCATGGAAAACGGCAGGCCGGGCCGGTGGACCGGCCGGTAGCACTGCGTTGGTGTGTCGAGGGTAAGGGCGGAGCAGCACTTTGCCCCCGTCCCCGTGCCGGGCTGTGGCTGGAATCACCCAGACCGCCGGGGCGGGGGCCGCGGCGCGGAATCAGCGGTGCCGGGGGCGGTTGCGGGCCCAGGTGCGGATGGTCTCGGGGTACCAGCGGGGGTGTCCGCTGCCGTCGATCACGTCCGGCTCGGGCAGCAGGCCGTGCCGCCGGTAGTTGCGGACGGTCTCGGGCTGGACGTTGATGTGCCGGGCGATCTCGGCGTACGACCACAGTGCGTCGCTGTTCACGAAGGCACCTCCGGGGGGACGGGGGCGGACGTTCGTGGGGCAGCCTTTCCGGACGGCACCGGGACGCAGGCCGCAGAACGGGCGTCGTGGCGGATCCGTGACGAACCGGGAGCAACGTACGGACAAATGCTCAACTGTCACGGCCGCCACGGTGGTGGCGTTCACCGGCGGCCCGGTACGGTTCGCGGCATGACTGGCATCTGGATCGTTCTCCTGCTGGCGGGCGTCGCCGTGCTGGCCGCCGTCGCGGCGGCGCTGGTCAGGCGCACCCGCCCGGCGTCCCGCCCGACCGCCCCGACCCGCCCGCGGCCGCGTCCGCGCACCGGGGCCGGGCCGGAGCCGCAGGAGATCTGGTGGGCCGAGGTGCCGTTCGAGGACGGCCCGGGCGCCAAGGACCGCCCCTGCCTGGTGCTGCGGGTGCACGGCCGGACCGCCACCGTCGCGAAGATCACCAGCAAGCACCACGCCGAGCGCCCGGGCGTGCTGCCGCTGCCGCCCGGTTCGGTGGGCGACCGGCAGGGCCGGACCAGCTGGCTGGAGACCGACGAGCTGCGCGAGGTGCCGCTCTCGGCCTTCCGCCGCCGGGCCGGCACCGTGGACCGCCAGGTCTGGTCCCGGGCCCAGCGGGCGCTCTCAGGTCACTAACTGATCGTTTCGGAATACCTGGCTCCACGGCTCCGCATCCGCTACGAACGTCGAGCCGACCTCCATCAAGGGCTGCCCGAACTCGCCTGCAGCATCATCTGCTTGCGTCGACTCCGCAGAGGTCTCCCTGAGCGATCAGCACGGCCGTATCGCACTCGTGAGGAGCCCCAGAACAGAGAATTCGGCGGTCAGGATTTCAGCCTCTGCCGGCGTGACCCGTAGGCCTGAGCCGAGTAGGTCACGCAGCATTCCGGTAGTCTCGGCGACCGTCCCGCTATAGGTCTGGCGGAGGATACGAAGCACATGGACCCAGGCGGGTTCCTCGGCAACAACGCTAAGCACAGCGCCCCCGTGGCCCACAGGACAGCATCCCGAAGCCATGCCGGCCCCATTCCCTCAAAGCCCTCGTCCGAGCACTCGTAGCAAATCCGGCTGTCTCTCCAGTAGAACCGTCCGTCCCGGACGACCTGCTCGGGCACGCTTGCGGTGGGACGTCCGCAGTACCAGCAACAGCCCGGATCGACCCTACTCATGCGCGGTATCCCTGGGCGTGGCGACGTAGGGCCTGGAGAGTTCGGCCCAATGTCACGACCATCACGTTAAGACCCGGGTTATACGTTCACCACCGCATTCTGACGCAGCAGCCCAGGCAGTCGCCGCCCGATTGCCGAGGCGGCCGACCGGCTCGACATTCTGAAACGATCAGTTACTCACCCAGCCGTCCACGAGGAAGCACAGTTGCCGGTCTATTTCGCGAACGTGGTTCTCGATTCGACTCTGAGCAGCTTGGGTGCGGCCAGCCCGGATGTAGGGCACCGGGCCAAGAAAGGGCAATGCGTAGATCCGATGTCCTGGCGCCTCCAAGACACCTCCGGACTCGCGGATTCGAGTCCAGGCGTCCCGTTCGACAAGGACGATATCCTCTACGGTCAGCTCGTCGGGTATCGGCCGCTCGATCGCCATCTGCTCAAGAGTCCGCCGTGCCGCTGACAGCGCATCCACGCCGGTCGTCAAATCGTCGGCCATCGTTGGGCATCGTGGCGCCTCCGTCTGACAGGTAGCCACTCTTCGGTCTCGCCGCGGCAGTTTCACTGGCACCACAGCCGCGGTCGGCGGCGGCCGATGCCGATCTCGGTGAGCGCGTAGGTCGATCGCGACGGGTGCCCGAAGACAGCGCACGCCGGGACAGAACGTGGACGACGCAGGCCGGCTCAGTTCAGAAGCAGGACAAAGGCCTTGTTTAGCTAGAACGAGACTAATCATCTGATATCGGATGAGTATCTAAGCGGATAGGGATCGGCCGATCACCGAAATAGGCTTCCCGCTGACCGAAGGTTGTCGGGAGGGGAAAGCAGTGGGCGATCTCAAGGTTGATCCGGGTGAGATCTACATATCCGCGGGTATGGCGCGGGCCATCGCCGAGGACTTTGCGAAGCCTTGTCAGGCGGTCGCTACTGCCAGCCAGACGGCTGTCAGTGGGCTGACGGGTTGGTCGGTGGCCACGCGACTCGGTCAGGTGGCGAGTGGCTGGGCGCCCGTGCTGGAGGGTGTCGGCGACCGCCTCAAGAAGACGGCCGACAACCTCACCGCCACGGCGCAGGCTTACTCGAACAACGAGCACGCCAACGTCGATGTTTGGCGGAAGCACAAGATCGGTGAGGCGTGGGAGAAGCCGGGCCAATGAGCAACCTCTTCGAGCTGCTGCTCAGCTTCGACCCCGCCGGGCTGCATGGCGCTGCCAAGGCGTGGCGCGCGTTGTCCAGCGGGGCCCAGTCTGCCGACAACAGGCACCGTAACCAGGTCAACGGACCGCTGCGGCAATCGCACTGGGATGGGGACGACGCGAAACAGGCGTTCTCCACCTTGGGCCGGACCGAGCAGATCCTGGAGATCGTGCGAGTCGAGTCCGCCACCGTCGCGCTCGCCCTCGACACTGTCGCCGACCGGATCTATCAGGCGCAGACCAATCTGAAGAACGCCGTTCACCGCGCCGAGGAGTGGGGCCTGACCGTCGGCTCCGACGGAACGGTGAGTCTGCCGCCGCTGAGCAAGGGCGAGCAGAATGACCCTGAGGCCAGATCCGACCCCGAACGCAAGGCGCTGGCCACCCTGTGTACGGAGGCCCAGGAGCGGATCAACAAGGCGCTGGCCGATGCGAAGGAGGCGAACGACAAGGGCGAGCATGCCCTCAGCCGCCTCGATGCCGACATCCTGACCCGGATTCGGGTGTTCGGCTCCGTCGGTGAGACCGCCGCGGACGTGAAGGACGTGGCGAAAGATCTCGGGCTCGCCGACCCGTACGTCCCGGAGAACAAGGACCCGCAGAAGTCCGCCGACTGGTGGAAGTCGCTGACCCCGGAGCAGCAGAGCAGTTACCTCGCGCTCTATCCCGATCGGATCGGACAGCTGGACGGCCTGCCCGCTACTGTCCGGGACGAGGCGAACCGGCTCGCCCTTGACCAGGAGTTGGACACGCTGGAGGCCGGCAACGCGCGCGGAAGCGGCATTACGGCCGGCGAGTACAACGCCCGGGAGCACAATCTGATTACGCTCAGGGATCAGCTCGCCGAGCACGACAGCGCAGCCGAGGACAAGCAGTTGTTCCTGCTCGGGTTTGATCCCAAGGCTAATGACGGTCACGGTAAGACGGTCATCGCCATGGGAACCCCGACACCGCCGACCACACCGCCGTCCTGGTGCCGGGGACGGGAACGACGATCGACAGTACGGGCGGGAACCTCGCACGCGTCAACAGCATGCAGGAGGCCGCGAAGCAGTGGTCGAAGGGGACGAATCAGAAGGTGTCGGTGGTCTACTGGCAAGATTACGACGCCCCCCAGATCCCGGTCATGCAAACGGCAGACTTCGACGTCGCCGGCACCGGCCGGGCCGAGGCCGGGGCTGAGGCTTTGCGCCGGTTCACCCAGGGCACCCGGGTCGCCCAGGGCGACCACCCCAGTCATCTCTCGGTCTTCGGCCACAGCTACGGGACGACGGTTGTGGGCGCGGCCGCGGCAGGTGGGAACGGACTGGGCGCCGACGACATCATCGCCATCGCGAGTCCCGGAATGACCGTCCAGCGCGCCGATCAGCTCCACATCGACCCGAGCCACTTCTGGACCGGCAGGGCGACGGACGACAACATCTCGCTCGCCGCCGGCCTCACCCTCGGCGAAGACCCGATGCTCGACCGGTTCGGTGGGAACAACTTCGTGACCGACACCTCCGGACACAGCGGCTATTGGGACACGAAGGCAGATGGCACGCCCAGTCAAAGCCTGTTGAACCAGGGCCGCATCATTGTCGGGAAGGCGCCGACCACAGTTCCCAAGGAGTACGGACCGCCTTCCCCGTGATCACCCGAGTCGGACCGACCACGGCCGGCCCGGCTGTTCCGGTTGTTCACTCCGTCCCGGCCGCAAGGAACTTCACTGTGCCGTCCCCCCTTCCACGACTAGCCGCACGCCGCGTCGGAGCCCGACGCCTCGGCGCTGCCGCGATAGCGCTCTGCCTGCCCCTGATCCTCGGAGGATGCATGTCCACGCCCGGCCCCAACGATCCCATCCCCGTCAAGGCCCGCCAGGACGCCCAGGACTGGGCCAAACACATGACCGAATACATGGCGCAGGCCGCCGGAGTCACCCTCACCCCCGGCAGCGCGGAACCGTTCTTCAACGTCTGCGTCGGCAAACACGACGAGGTCGCCAAGGACGGCCGGTACACGATGTCGTACGCGGTCTACAGCTCCGCCCCGCTCGAACAGCACCCGGAGGCCGTCCGTAAGGTCCGCGCGATGCTCGAACAACAGGGCTTCAAAGTCGACGGCTACCGGGAGACCACCAACGGCAAGGTGGACACAGTCCTCGACGCCACCCAAGCGTCGAGCCGATACCTCGTCAGCGTCGGGACCACAACCGGAGGCCTTCTTCTCTTCCAGGTCAACACGCCCTGCCTGATGCCCCCCACAACAACAGAGACTCCTCACTGACTGATCGTCTCAGGATGAAGTGGTCCTGGGGGTCATCAGATCATTAGGGTGGGACGGGGTGCCCCACCCTAGGCCGGACTTTGACGGCTAGCCGCAATGCCACTGACTTTGCGGCCCACCAGAGCCTTTTGGCATCGCCATCACCGCAGGTCAACGGCTTGTGGGTGCGGTTAAGTCAGTGGCATTGCGTCTAGGCCCAGAGCTGGCCCTGCAGTGCCTCGACGGCCGCCTCGGTGGATTCGGCGGTGTAGATGCCGGTGGAGAGGTACTTCCAGCCGCCGTCCGCGACCACGAAGACGACGTCCGCGCGCTCCCCGGCGGCCGCCGCCTTGCGGCCGACGCCGATCGCGGCGTGCAGGATGGCGCCGGTGGACACGCCCGCGAAGATGCCCTCCTGCTGGAGGAGTTCGCGGGTGCGGCGGACGGCGTCGGCGGAGCCGACCGAGAAGCGGGTGGTGAGCACCTCGGCGTCGTACAGCTCGGGGACGAAGCCCTCGTCGAGGTTGCGCAGCCCGTACACCAGGTCGTCGTAGCGCGGTTCGGCGGCGACGATCCGCACGCCGGGGACCTTTTCGCGCAGGTAGCGGCCGACGCCCATCAGGGTGCCGGTGGTGCCGAGGCCGGCCACGAAGTGGGTGACGGTGGGGAGGTCGGCGAGGATCTCGGGGCCGGTGGTGGCGTAGTGGGCGCCCGCGTTGTCGGGGTTGCCGTACTGGTAGAGCATCACCCAGTCGGGGTGCTCGGCGGCGATCTCCTTGGCGATCCGCACGGCGGTGTTGGAGCCGCCGGCGGCCGGGGAGGCGATGATCTCGGCGCCCCACATGCGGAGCAGTTCGCGCCGTTCCTCGCTGGTGTTCTCGGGCATCACGCAGACCATCCGGTAGCCCTTGAGCTTGGCGGCCATGGCGAGCGAGATGCCGGTGTTGCCGCTGGTGGGCTCCAGGATGGTGCAGCCGGGGGTGAGCCGGCCGGCGGCCTCGGCGCGCTCGATCATGTGCAGCGCCGGGCGGTCCTTGATGGAGCCGGTGGGGTTGCGGTCCTCCAGCTTGGCCCAGAGGGTCACCAGGCCGCCGTCGTTGCCGGGGACGGCGGCGGACAGCCGCGGCAGGCGGACCAGCGGGGTGTTGCCGACGGCTTCGAGCGGACTGTCGTATCGCAAGGGAGGCCTCCGGCCACGGCGGTGAGGGTGAAGAGGGGCGGTTCCCCCGGCCCCGGCCCCGACCCCGGACCCGTCACGGGCAGGGGCGGGGCGGCGCCGGGGGAACCGGGAGGTCAGCGGGCGCCGCCGGCCACGGCGGGCAGGATGGTGACGCTGTCGCCGTCGGCGAGGGCGGTGGAGATGCCCTCCAGGAAGCGGACGTCCTCGTCGTTCAGGTAGACGTTGACGAAGCGGCGCAGTTCGCCGCCGTCGACCAGGCGGGCGGCGATGCCCGGGTGGCGGGCGTCGAGGTCGGTGAAGAGTTCCGCGAGGTTGCTGCCGTTGCCCTCGACGGCCTTGGCGCCGTCGGTGTAGGTGCGGAGGATGGTCGGGATGCGGACCTCGATGGCCATGGGTGCGCTCCTGTGCGAGTCGTGTGAGGTGGGTGGGCCGCAGCGGGCGCGGCGGGGCGGAGGGTGCCCGGGGCTCGGCGTCGCCGGGGAGGCGGCGGGGCCCGGGTGGGGCGGGGCGGCTCTCAGCGCGAGCGCGCGGGCGTGCCGGGACAGATCGCACCGGCGTGCCGGCACAGGTCGATGTGCAGGCGCGCCACGAGGCGGGTGCCCGGGGCCTGGTTGCTCACATCGACGGAACGCATGGGCTCATCGTATAGATTCCCGGGCCCGCTCCGACATGCCCGTCCCGCGATCCGGATGCTTTCGTTTCCGATGCTGAGATTCCTCGGGGACGACAGGGGCCCGCCGACCGCTCGGGGCGGGTCGGCGGGCCGGGTCCAGGTGGGTGCCGGTCAGGCCGGGTAGGCCTCGACGACCTGGACGTCTTCCTCTGTGATCTCGCCGTCCACGATGCGGAACGAGCGGAACTGGTAGGGGTCGTCCTCGGCGGTTCCCTCGGCGGTGGAGACGAGGACGTAGTGGGCGAACGGCTCGGAGGCGTAGCTCACGTCGGTGCGGGAGGGGTAGGCCTCGGTGGCGGTGTGCGAGTGGTAGACGATCACCGGCTCCTCGTCCAGGTCGTCCATCTCGCGGTAGAGCTTGAGCAGGTCGCCCGAGTCGAACTCGTAGAAGGTGGGCGAGCGGGCCGCGTTGAGCATCGGGATGAACCGCTCGGGCCGGCCGCTGCCGGCCGGTCCGGCAACCACGCCGCAGGCCTCGTCCGGGTGGTCGGCGCGGGCGTGGGCCACGATCCGGTCGCGGATTTCTCGGGTGATGGTCAGCATGTCGGTCAGGATGCCACGCCCCGGCCGATGCCCGCCGGGGCGTCCGAGGCCCGGTCGCCGGGTGTCCGCCACCCGGTCGCGGGCCCGCGGACGCCCGGCCGTGCCGGGGGTGTCAGCCGCCGTTGCGGGCGTGCAGGTGGTCGTGGGCGACGCCGTGGACGGACTCCGGGTTGCGGCGCTTGAGCACCTGGTAGCCGATCACCAGCACTAGCGCCCAGCCGGGGAAGACGTACAGCGAGATCCGGTTGTCGGCGTCCAGGGCGATCAGCACCACGACCATGGCGAGGAAGGCGAGGGCGGCCCAGCTGGCCCAGGCGCCGCCGGGGGCCTTGAAGGTGGGCGGCGGCAGGTGGCCGGCCTGCCAGGCCTTGCGGTAGCGGATCTGGGAGATCAGGATCATCGCCCAGGTCCACAGCCCGCAGACCGTGGCGACCGAGGTGATGTACTCGAACGCCCGTGCCGGGACGAGGTAGTTGAGCACCACGCCGGCGCCCATCAGCAGGCAGGAGACGGTGATCGCGAAGGCCGGGGTGCGGCGGCTGTTGAGCTTGGTGAGCTGACCGGGGGCCTGGCCGCGCAGGGCGAGGTCGCGCAGCATCCGGCCGGTGGAGTACATCCCGGAGTTGCAGGAGGACAGCGCCGCGGTGAGCACCACGAAGTTGATGATGCCGGCCGCGGCGGGGATGCCGATCTTGCCGAAGGCGGCGACGAACGGGCTGACGCCGGGCTGGAACTCCCGCCACGGCACCAGCGAGAGGATGACCACCAGGGCGCCGATGTAGAACAGCGCGATGCGCCAGGGCAGGGTGTTGATGGCGCGCGGCAGGGTCTTCTCGGGGTTCTCGCTCTCGCCCGCGGTGACGCCGACGAGTTCGACGCCCAGGTAGGCGAACATGACGATCTGCAGGGTCATCACGGTGGCGCCGATGCCCTTGGGGAAGAAGCCGCCGTCCTGCCACAGGTGGGTGATCGACGCGGTGTCACCGGCCTTGCTGAACCCGAGGGTGAGCACGCCGATGCCGATCAGGATCATGCCGATGATGGCGGTGACCTTGACCATGGAGAACCAGAACTCGATCTCGCCGAACAGCTTCACCGAGATCAGGTTGGCCGCGTAGAGGATGACCAGGAAGGTCAACGGGCTGGCCCACTGCGGGATGTCGGGCGCCCAGAACTTGACGTACACGGCGGCGGCGGTGGTCTCGGCCATGCCGGTGACGACCCAGAACAGCCAGTACGTCCAGCCGGTGACGTAGCCGGCGAAGGGGCCGAGGAACTCCCGGGCGTACTCGGCGAAACTGCCGGAGACCGGGCGGTAGGTGAGCAGTTCGCCGAGGGCGCGCATGATCACGAAGATCACCAGGCCGGCCACCGCGTAGGAGAGGATCAGGCTCGGCCCGGACTTGGAGATCGCGGTGCCGGCGCCGAGGAAGAGGCCGGTGCCGATCGCGCCGCCGATCGCGATCATCTGGATCTGGCGGCTACCGAGCCCCCGCTCGTAGCCCTCTTCGTCCGGTTTCCCGTCGACCACCTGGTCGTAGATCTGCTCGGCCATGGTCACCCGTCCTGGTGGGTCTCGTTTGTGGGGAGAAGTCGTACCACGCCCGATCCGGATACCGGTGTTCATCTGAGCGATATTTGAGCATGCCCTGCTAGGTTTTGCCCGATTTATGCGAAAATGCCCCGGCCGATCGTCCACATACTGGACGGAACGGCCGGGGCTTGCCCGAAAGCGGGCAGGATCGCCGGGCGGAGCGGAGGAAATCGCTCCGCGGTCAGTCGGCGATCGCCTCTCCACTGTCAGTCGGCAATCGCCCCTCCGTGGTCAGTCGGTGATCGCCTCCAGCAGCGACTCCTGGAGCGCCCCGAGCCAGAGGTACGCCATCACCAGCGGCTTGCGCTCGTCGCCGTCCGGCAGTCCGTAGAGGCCCTGTTCGTCCTCCTCGGTGATCTCCAGCCGCGCCCCGAGGGTCAGCCGCAGGTCGTTGAGCGCGCCCAGCCAGTGCAGGCAGTCGGGGGCCGCCAGCTTGAGCACCCCGCCGCCCCCGAGGCCGTCCAGCGACCGGACCACCGCCAGCGCGTCGTCCCGCTTGCGGGCCCGCAGGTCGAGCTCGGTGTAGCGGCGGAACTCGGCGGAGGCCGCCTGCGCCTCGGCGTCGGCCGGCGCGGCCGGGTCGCCGTAGGCGTCCGGGAACAGCCGGGCCAGCGCCGGGTCGGCGGGCGCCTCGCTCGGCCCCTCGGCGAACAGCGCCGCCAGCGGATCGTCGCTCTCCCCACCCGGGCCGGGGCCGATCAGCTCCAGCATCTGCACTTCCAGCGAGCGCAGGATGGAGGCCTCCACCTCGTCCAGCGCGATCGCCGCGCCACCATCGCCGGTGCTCTCGAACAACCCAGCCATCTGTATCGGTCAGCCCGTCTTCGTCGTCTTCGGCCGCACCGCCGGGGAGGCGGGCGGTCAGTCGGTCGCCCGGTCGGTCGGGCGCCGGAGGGGAGGTCAGTCGTGCTGCAGCGTCGCCCACAGGCCGTAGCCGTGCATCGCCTGGACGTCCCGCTCCATCTCCTCGCGGGAGCCGCTGGAGACCACCGCCCGACCCTTGGTGTGCACGTCCATCATCAGCTTCCGGGCCTTGTCCTTCGGGTAGCCGAAGTAGGCCTGGAAGACGTACTGGACGTAGCTCATGAGGTTGACCGGGTCGTTGTGCACGATGGTCACCCAGGGCGTGTCCGGCTCCGTCACCGGCTGTCCTTCGACCTCCGGGCGCTCGATCTCCACGGGCGCGACACTCACCGGCAGGCCTCCTCGTTGCACACTCGTCCGTGACTCCTCACGCCCCATGCTGCCATCCGGGGGACACCCGGGCGATTCCGCCCCGGGTCAGGTCGAGAGAAATCGTCACTCTGACGCTAAGTGGTAGTAGCATCATCCTCATGGACGCCACATCAGTGCGCGCGGCCGGCTCGACCGCGCTGCTCACCGACCGCTACGAGCTCACCATGCTGCAGGCCGCCCTGCGCAGCGGGGCCGCGCACCGCCGCTCCGTCTTCGAGGTGTTCACCCGACGCCTCCCCAGCGGCCGCCGCTACGGCGTGATGGCCGGCACCGGCCGGGTGCTGGACGCCGTCGAGAACTTCCGCTTCGACACCGCCCAGCTGGACTGGCTGTCCGAGCAGGGCGTCGTGGACGAGGACACCCTGCGGTTCCTGGCCGACTACCGCTTCCGCGGCGACATCCACGGCTACCCCGAGGGCGAGGTCTACTTCCCCGGCTCGCCGCTGCTCACCGTCGAGGGCAGCTTCGCCGAGACGGTGATCCTGGAGACGGTCATCCTCTCCATCCTCAACTTCGACTCCGCCGTCGCGGCCGCCGCCTCCCGGATGACCGCCGCGGCCGGCGGCCGGCCGGTGATCGAACTGGGCGCGCGCCGGGCCCACGAGCAGGCCGCCGTCGCCGCCGCCCGGGCCGCCTACGTGGCCGGCTTCGCCGCCACCTCCGACCTGGAGGCCGGCTACCTGCACGGCATCCCCACCACCGGCACCTCCGCACACGCCTTCACCCTGGTGCACGACAGCGAACGCGACGCCTTCCGGGCCCAGATCGAGTCGATGGGCCGGGGCACCACCCTGCTGATCGACACCTTCGACCTGCACGAGGCCGTCCGCACCGCCGTCGAGGTGGCCGGGCCCGAACTCGGCGCGGTCCGGATCGACTCCGGCGACCTCATCCTGGCCGCCCACCGGGTCCGCCGTCAGCTCGACGAGCTCGGCGCCGAGAAGACCCGGATCATCGTCACCTCGGACCTCGACGAGTACGCCATCGCCGCCCTCGCCGCCGCCCCGGTGGACGGCTACGGGGTCGGCACCAGCCTGGTCACCGGCAGCGGCCACCCGACCTGCGCCATGGTCTACAAGCTGGTCGCCCGCGCCCAGACCCCGGACGGCCCGCTCGTCCCGGTCGCCAAGCGCGCGGCCGGCGGCAAGACCAGCATCGGCGGCCGCAAGTGGGCCGCCCGCCGACCCGACGCCGAGGGCGTCGCCGAGGCCGAGGTGGTCGGCACCGGACCGGTCCCCGAGGAACTGCGGCCCCACCTCGTCCAGGTGCCGCTGGTGCTGGCCGGCGAGACCGTCGGCCGCGAGCCGCTGACCGCCGCCCGCGACCGGCACGTCCGGGCCCGGGCCGCGCTGCCCCTGTCAGCCACCCAGCTGTCCAAGGGCGACCCGGTCATCCCCACCGAGCTGATCGACTGACCGATCTGACCGACTGCCCGAGCTGATCGACCGACCGACCTGATCGACTGCCCGACTCCCGGGCTCCGGCCCGTGGGCCGGAGCCCGAAGACGGGCCCCAAGCCTTCCGCCGCCGCGCGCCACTCCCTAGAGTCAGCCGTAGAGTTCCCCTGGAGTTCCTCCCCGGCCGTCCGGCGTTCGCGAGGAACCCGCCACCGGGGCGCACCCGCCCCCACATCCGAGGATGCGAGCCATGCACCGGGCACTGATCGTCGTCGACGTGCAGAACGACTTCTGCGAGGGCGGCAGCCTGGCCGTCGCGGGCGGCGCCGAGGTGGCCGCCGCCATCACCGACCTGATCGCCGAGTCCTCCGCCGGCTACCAGCACATCCTCGCCACCCGCGACCACCACATCGACCCGGGCGCGCACTTCTCCGCCGAGCCGGACTACGTCTCCAGCTGGCCGGTGCACTGCGTGGCCGGGACCGAAGGCGTGGGCTTCCACCCCAACTTCGCCCCCGCGGTGATCTCTGGCGCGGTCGAGGCGGTCTTCGACAAGGGCGCCTACTCGGCGGCCTACAGCGGCTTCGAGGGGCTGGACGAGAACAACCGCGGCCCGGTGGAGTGGCTGCGCGAACGGCAGGTCGACGAGATCGACGTGGTCGGCATCGCCACCGACCACTGCGTCCGGGCCACCGCCCTGGACGCCGCCCGGGCCGGCTTCACCACCCGGGTGCTGCTCGACCTCACCGCCGGGGTGGCGCCGGAGACCACCGCCGCGGCGCTGGCGGAGCTGGAGGCGGCCGGGGTCGAGCTGGTCGGCGTGCCGGTGGTCCGGCCGGCGTGAGGCGGGCGTACTGAACGGGGCGTACTGAGCCCGGCGTACTGAGCCCGGTCGCTCGATCCGGCTGCTGGGCCCGGTCGCTCGGCCCGGCGTACTGAGCCCGGCCGCTGGGCCCGGCCCGGGCCCGATCGGGGCCCGGGGGCCGGGTGCGCGGCCCGTGCTCAGACCACCATCAGCTCCACCACGTCCGTCCCGCCCGCCCGGTAGGCCTCGCGCAGCTCGCCGCCGACCGCCTCCGGTTCCACGGCCAGCCGGGCGCCGGAGACGTACACCACCCGGATCCCCAGGTACTCCATCCGGTGCTGGCCGCCGCGCACCCAGGCGGCCTCGCCCTCGCTGACACAGCGCAGGTCCGAGTCCACCTCCACCGCGACGCCCTGCTCCGGCCAGTAGAGGTCCGGGACACCGATGTAGGTGCCGCCGCGCATCCGCAGCTCCGGGGCGACCAGCGGGGCGGGCAGCAGCCACTCGTCCACCAGCCGGTCGACCTGCTCCAGCACGAAGTCCCGCTCGGCAGCGAGGAGTTCGTCCAGCGCGGCGCGCACCCGGGGCTCCCCGGTCAGCCCCGACTCGATCAGCTCGGCGGCCAACTCCCGTACCGTGCAGCGGTTCTCCGGGCGGGCGACGGCCTCCCGGAGCACCTCGCGCACCGGCACCGGGGCGTCCACCGGGAGCCCGTCCGCCGTCCACTCGACCAGCGCGTCGGAGACCGCCCGGGCCACCGGCGCGCAGGCCAGGCCGTGCACCGAGCGGGCCACCAACTCCCGTTCGGTGCGCCGGATCCGCACATCGCCGGCGTCCTTGAGCCGACGCTGGCGGGGCACCAGGACGTCCACCCCGGTCACCGCGGGCAGCCGGGGCACGGCGGCGAAGCCGTACAGCGCCAGCGCGGCCGCCCCGGTGATCACCGCGCCCTCCCGGCGGCCCTCCTCCCGGCCGTTCTGCGCCGCGTACAGCAGCGCGGCCCACATCCGCTGCTCCGGGGTGGGCTCGCCGGACTGGAGCAGGTAGACCCTGGGCAGCAGCCGCTGCCAGGGGCCGCCGTGGCGGCAGTGCTCGGTGATGACCCGGGCCGGCACGCCCCGGGCGCGCAGCTGGCTCGCGGTGACGACGTTCTGCTGACGCTTCGCCAGCTCCTCCAGGGACGGCGGCGGCGAGGGGATCCGGTAGTTCATGCGCGCCCCTCGACGAATCGCTCACTACGTTCGCTCATGCGCCCACCATCCCCAACCGCCACGCCCCCCGTGCAACTGCCTGACGCACTGTTACTCAACCGTCGCGAAACCGGGACCAGCCTGCACTAAAGTCCTCATACCCTCACTCATTTGGAGTAAATGACGTTCATATGGCTATCAGGTTTGATCGAAAAGGATCGCCCACCTGGCCGTCTGACCCAGAGTGATCAAGGGCATACGGCGAGGGACCCCCGGGGCGTCAAACGCGCTTCCGGGATTGCCTAGGCTTACGTCATGTCACGTGACGAGACCGCCGGCCTCCGCGCGGCCCAGCTCCGCCTCGGCCGTCTGCCCGGGTACGTCCGCCGCCCGGATCCGGCCCGCCGCAGCGGCGAGAAGGGCCATACGTACAAGAAGGGCTGGGAGGTCCGCTTCACCGCCCGGAGCGAGGCCGAGATAGCAGAGATCCGCGACCTCGTGGTCGCCGCCGGGTTCGCCCCGGCCAGACCCTTCTTCAAGGGCCACCAGCTCATCCAGCCGGTCTACGGCATGGCCGCCGTCCAGGCCTACCTGGCCGCTAGACAGGCGGCCGAGGAACACGCCGAGCGGGTCGAGCTCGGGCGCCGACGACGGGCGGCGGGGGCGCGCACGGGCGCGACGCACGCCGGAGGGGCGCACGCCGCCGGGCAGCACGCCGTCGGCCACGCGGCGAACGGGCATCCGGCAGGCGGCCACCCGGCGAACGGACATCAGGCCAACGGACACCAGGTCAGCGGGCATCCGGCGGGCAGCCACCCGGCCAACGGGCATCAGGTCGGCGGGCATCCCTCGGGCGCACACGCCGCAGCCGGTCACCCCTCGGCCGCGCACGCCACCGCCGCGCCCGGCACCCACCGGTGCGAGCGCCAGGAGGCCGCCGCCGGCGCCGCCGCTGCTGCCGCGGCAGCGGCCGCGACGGCCGCCCAGCTGGCCCGGCGCCGGGCCGTCGAGTCCTTCCCCGCCCAGGTCGAGCGCGGCAACACCGCCGACGACCTGACCGCCCCCACGGAGGCCCGGCCGAACCCCTGACCGGGCGGCACCTCCCCGCCCCGATCCGCGCCCCGGTCGCCGCAGGCCGCCGGGGCGCTTTCGACGCACCCACCGCCACCCGGCCCGGCGCAACCCCCCGTCGTGAGCGCGGTTGCGCAGACGGTTGTGCGGTCCCGGCTTCGCGCCCTGGGCGTGGACGCCGGACCCGGCAGGCCCTACGGTGGCACCTCAACTGCCGTGCGACCCCTGCCGTCCCGTACCACCTGACCAGCTACGACACGCTCGCACCTACGCCCCCCGCAGCACTGTGCAGCACTCCCTCCCGGCCGGGCCCCGGCGGCCCCGGTCGACCCACCACCGGCCCTCGATCGGCCCTCGATCGGCCCGCCACCGGCCTCCACCGGCAGTACCGCCGCCGCGCCGCACCGCCCGTCACCGGATCCGGACGCGCCGCAGCGGGTTCCAGGCATTCCATCGGATTGGTCACCCAGCGCACCGAGGGCCTACCGTAGAGTGAGCACAGATGATCGACCATCAGAAACCCATCTCCCCTTCCGAGAAGACGAGATGACCAACCGTCACACGAGCGCCGCCGAACCACCCCCGGGGTCCGGCGAACCGGAGGACGTACCGCTGGAGTTCGCGGCCTTCTGCGAACTCCACCGCCCCCGGTACCTCAGCTACGCCCGGGTGTGGCTGACCGAGCACGCTGACGCGGCCACCGCCGTCCAACAGGCGTTCGCCGAAATCGCCGTTCAGTGGCGGGAGTTGCTCACCAGCCCCAACCCGACCGCGCTCGCCTGGCAGATCCTGCGCGGCACCGTCGCCGAACACACCCCGCAGGAGACCCCCGTCCCCGACCGCCACCCCGCCGACGACGACCTGGCGATCCTGCACTACGTCGTCGGCCTCGCCGCCCCCGAGATCGCCGACGTCATCGGCACCGACACCGCCAGCGTCGCCGGCCGGCTCCGGCGCACCATGCTCCGCGAGGCCTCCGGCTGGTGAACCGCGGCGACCGGGTCAGACCCGCTCGCCCGTCACGTCGAACAGGTGGTGCACCGGGTCGTGGATCAGGTAGCGGGCGAAGGACTCGACGGTGAAGCGCGCCCCGTCGCTACGGCTCCCGGTCCGCCCCCACTGCTCCCCCGACACCGCCCCGAACGCCGCCGCCAACGCCTCCGCGGCCTCCGCCAGCTCCCCGGACACCACCTGCGGCCGCTGCTCCCGGTAGCGCTCGGCGACCGCCGTCTCGTCCTGGTCCCAGTTCGCGAAGAGCGGGCCGTCCTGGTCGAGCATCAGGTCCAGCCGGACCAGGAACAGCCGGAAGACGTCCCGGACGTGGCAGGCGTACTCCAGGTCCGACCACACCCCCGGGGCCGGCCGACGGCGCAGCCCGTCCTCGTCCCCCGCCAGCACCGCCAGCCAGGCCGCGGCGTTCGCCCGGACCATCGCGGCGACGTCCGTCGGGGCCACCGCCGGAGTGTCCAACCCGCAGTCGGGGCAGGCGCGTTCGAGCACCCAGGTCCAGTCCTTGGTGTCGGGGACGAGGGCGTCGGGGACGAGGGTGCCGGCGGGGCTCGCGTCGGCGGGGCTCGCGTCTGCGGGGTTCGCGTCGGTGGGGTTCGCGAGGTGCTGGTCAGAAGTGCTCATGGGCCCAGCATGGCCGCCCCGCACCCCGCCCCACCAGCGGCAATGCCGCCAGCGACCGCCGAAATGCTGCCAGCCCCGGCGCGCGCGGATCAGCCCCTGGCGAGCCGGATCAGCCCCCGGCGCGCTCGTACTCCAGCCGGGCCTCCAGCAGGCTGCCCAGGTTCTCCCGGCTCCACGCGCACACCGCGTCCATCGGCCCCAGCAGCGTCCGCCCCAACGGCGTCAGCGCGTACTCGACCCGCGGCGGATTCTCCGCGTACTCGGTCCGGACCACCGCGCCGTCCTGCTCCATCGACCGCAGCGACTCCGTCAGCACCTTCGCCGTGATGCCCGCCAACGGCACCCGCAGCTCCGAGAACCGGCGCGGCCCGCCCTCCAGACAACGGATGATCCGCCAGGCCCACTTGCGGCTGCCCAGCACCGGCACCGACTGCACCGTGCAGTCGGCCGGGAAGAAGTCCGCCGGCAACGGCGCCGGCCCCGTCTGCGTCATGCCCCGACCGTACCCGCCGGGCCGGCTCCGCGGCAGCCCGTCCCCGGCCGTCGGCGCCGGTTCCGTTGAAGTAACCGGCACCCCCCGGTCTACCGTCACTGCACCGGCGGGCCCCAACGGCCCGCCACCGACCCGACGGAGGCCCCCATGACCACCACCACGCCCCAGCAGCAGCACCGCGCGGACGTCATCGTCTACGGCGCGGGCGGGCAGGTCGGCCGCGCCCTGATCACCGAGGCCCGCCGCCGCGGCCTCACCGTCACCGCCGCCGTCCGCGACCCCGAGCGCCACGCCGACCTCGCCCGCGAGGGCGTCACCCTGGTGCGCTGCGACGTCACCGACCCGGCCGCCGTCGCCGCCACCGCCCCCGGACACCCCGCCGCCGTCAGCTCCGTCTACACCCCCGACACCCCGTCCACCGAGTTCTACCGCGCCGCCACCAGCGCCCTCGTCGACGGCCTCGGCCGCGCCGGCGTCCCGCGGCTGCTCAGTGTCGGCGTCGCCACCACCCTGCAGACCGCCCCCGGCGTCGCCGTCCACGACGACCCCGCGTTCCCCGAGGCCCACCGCACCTTCTCCCTCGGCCACTCCGCCGCCCTCGACCTGCTCCACACCTCCCCCGCCACCCTCGACTGGGTCGTCGTCACCCCGCCCATGGACCTCGACCGCACCGCCCCCGGCACCGGCCGCTACCGGGTCGGCGGCCCCCACGTCCTCGGCCCCCGGATCGCCCAGGCCGACCTCGCCCTCGCCCTCGTCGACGAACTCACCACCCCCGCCCACCACCGGCAGCAGATCGCCGTCGCCGAATAGGCCCCGCACCGAAAATCCCGGCACGAACCGGCCCCACCGGGCATCCTGGGCACCATGGCCACGGACCTCTCAGCCCTCGCGGTGAAACCCACCCTGCACGGCCCCACCATCCGCCTCGTTCCCCTGGCGGCCCGGCACACCGACCCACTGTGGGCGCACTGCACCGACCAGGGGACCAACCGCCTCACCGGCACCCGCACCGCCTTCACCCGCGACCAGATCGCCCAGTGGTGCGCCACCCGCGCCGACCGGCCCGACCGGCTCGACCTCGCCGTCGAGGACCCGACCACCGGCCGCTTCCTCGGCGACACCGCCCTCACCAACGTCGACCCGGACAACAACTCCGCCGACTACCGGATCGCCCTCACCCCCGACAGCGTCGGCCGCGGCATCGGCACCGAGACCACCATCCTGGTCCTCCGCCACGCCTTCGCCACCGTCGGCCTCCACCGCGTCCACCTCGACGTCTTCGAGTACAACGAACGCGCCGCCCGCGCCTACACCAAGGCCGGCTTCGTCCTCGAAGGCCGCGCCCGCCAGGCCCACCACTGGGACGGCCGCTACTGGGACGTCCTCCACATGGCCGCCCTACGCGACGACTGGCTCAGCACTCACTGACCCACCCGCCGCCTCCGCCGCCGCACCACCACGGCGGCCACCGCGGCCCCCACCACCACGACCCCGGCCGCACCGGCGACCAGCACCGGGCCACTGCCGCCGCTGCCACCACCACCGGCGTTGGCTTCGGGGGCCACGGTGGGCTGTTCCGCCGGATCGGTCTCATCGTCACTCGGTGGTGTGCCGTGCGATTCCGCCCGCTTCACCAGCGGATTCTCCCGGGGGCCATTGTCCACTGCCGGGTTCGCCTCCAGAGCCTTCGCGGGCGAGACGATCCCATAGCCGTAGTGGTTGTTGGGCACCACCGTCCCATCAGCGGGCGGGGTGGCTGTCTTGATCATCCGATTGATCACCTGCCCGGCGGACAGGTTCGGGTACTTGGAGCGGATGAGCGCCGCAGTGGCGGAAACGTACGCAGTGGCTTCGGACGTACCGTCTCCAGCTCCATAACTCGTAGAGGATTTGGCCGTGGCGAGGTAAATGTCCACACCAGGCGCGACGATTGTGGTCTCGGGACCTGGCGTGGAACGGCCCCATACGCTCCCCTTCGAGTCCACGGCTCCTACAGCCACGACCCCTGGGAAGGCCGCCGGGTATCGAACACCGTCCGCGTCCTCGCCGAAGTTTCCGACCGCCGCAACCAGCACGACATCCTTCGAGATTGCGTAGTTGACGGCCTTCCGCAACTCCGCATCAAGGCGAAACTTCCCTCCGAGGGACAAGTTGACGACGGTCGCACCATGGTCGATCGCGAAACGGACCGCGTCCGCGAACCCCGTCTGCTGGGGATCGGAGCCATCGCCTTCCGCCCCCACCTTCACAGGCAGGATCTTGGCCTTGGGAGCCAACCCCATGACTCCTTCCTGCGTCCCGTGCCCGTGCCCCGCAATCAGGCTCGCGATTCCAGTTCCGTGGCCCTTGCTGTCCACACGGCCATCGGAATTTCCACCCGAGTAGTCGGCTCCGGGGAGGACCTGTCCGGTCAGATCCTGGTGATCCTGATTCACTCCGGAGTCGACCACGCCGACCACAACCCCGTCGCCCTCGCTGACCGACCAGATCTTCGTCTCGGCGTCGAAGGTCTTCAGCGCCCACTGATGGTCCCTGATCTGGTCAGCCCACGCCCCCGGTGCAGCAGCGGCCCAAACCAATGCCCCAGCGGCGAGAATCGCCGTACCGCGCGCCAACAGGCGGCTCGTCAAACCCGGTCACCCCAACTCAGAGATCAGCTCACCCGTCCGTCCACGGACCGGTCTCATTCCACCACGTTCGGGTTGGCGGGCTTGTCCGACGCCCAGGTCTCCTCGTCTTCGACGAGGTAGTCCGGGCGCTTGCCACCATTTCCCCGTTCCTTCCTACGGCGCTGCGCTTCACTCATCGGTATGCCGGGAGACATGACGCCGGTCCCACGGGGCCCGGATTCGGTACCGACCCGATTACGAGCCCCCAGCCCGGATCCGCCTTCTGTGAAGGCCTGCCTGCCCGCTCCAGCGCCCGGCGGCACCACCCGCACAGCGCCACCGGGCCGGGCCAAGGAGCCGCCCGCCTGCTGAGCCCCGGCCGCTCCGCGGCCCCCGGTACCAATGCCCGGGTACTCGCCGACGGGAAGCTCCTTTCCGCCAAAACCGGTCTTGCCCTGGCGGAAGTCAGGCCCGATCGGAGTGCTCTGAACGCTCGGGCCCGTGGGCGTGACGACAGGCTGTCCCCCTCCGCCGGCCACCGGTCCGTTCGAAGGACCCGCGGACGCGGTGGTGCCCAGGGCGGACGTCTGGGTACCGGAGGTGACAGGACCGGACGCATTTCCGCCGGGACGAGGCGCCGGAGTGCCCGAGATGCCCGCCTCTGCGGCGCTGCTCGTCATCGTCGCCGACTTCGGCGGAGCTTGTGCCGTCCCACCCTTGATTCCGGAATCCGTCGGAACTGCCGCGTTCCTCGACGAGGAGCCGGAGGCCACCGACAGCGTGGACGACCTCGATCGCTGCGGCGTAGCACCGGACGCCGACCTCGCCGACGTCCCCCCTGCTCCGATCGACGTCCCCGACATCACTGCGGCTGCCATGGCCGCTGCCCCGCCCGGATCGTTCTGCGATCCGACGTCACGGGTGTCTTCGCCGTAGAACCCGGGCTTCGCCGGCGGCTTGGAGCCCGGCAGTGACGGAGCCTTCAAGGCCGGGGTCGCGATGCGGTAGTGCATGGCGAGGGTCTGCATGACGGCCGCCGCTTCGGCCTTCTTCTGGTCCGTGAGCTGGATGTGGTCGTCCTCGCTGCTGAAGAAGTCCCCGACCTTGTCCTTGAACTGGTCCCAGGTGCCCGGTTCCTCGGGCATGGTGCGCTTGGCCGTCGCCATCGCCTCGGACATGTTGTGCAGCGTGTTGGCCGCGTCGTTGGCGTACGCGGCGGCCTCGTTGATGTTGGCGGCGAGGGTCAGCATCGAGGTGTGGAAGGAGTCGCTGGTGGTGCCCTCCCAGGTGGTGGCCGCCTCGGTGCTCACGTTGGTGAGGGTCTTGCGGATCTCCTTGAGCGTGGTCGCCGCCTTGCGCCAGGGGTCGCCGGCGGCCATCACCGCGCCCGGGTCGAGGGCCTGTGCCATCTTGCGGAGATCGGCATGGCTGTACTTGGTGAAATCGGTGTAGGTCACGGGTGGTTCACCTCCGGTCGGGCGGTCGGTCAGATGGTGGCGTTGCCGCGCTGGGACGGGACCTGGTTGGCCTGGTAGGCGACCTCGCTGCTGGCCGAGGGGGCGGCCACGGACCAACCGTCACCGGCCAGCTTGAGCTTCGTGCTCACGTGCTGGTCCTGCTCCTCGTAGTTGGTCGCGGTGAGTTCTGCCTTCTTCTGGGCCTGATCGATCGCCTGCTGGAGCTGGTTCAGCACGTCCCGCAGCGCGTCCCGCATGGTGCTGTAGCGGCCGTGGATCTCCGTCGCCTCCGCGAAGGTGCCGAAGGCGGTCTTGCCGATGCCGCTGCGCCCGTGGGTGGTGCTGCCGTTGGCGTCCTTCTCGAACTCCTTCAACAGCAGCCGCACCTGCCCGGCGAACGTGCGCAGTTGCTCGACCTCGACGCGGTAGCCCTGGTTGGCCCCGCCGGTCGAGCCGGTCCCTGTTCCCATTGCGGCGCCCCCCGTGCGTCCGTTCCTGGCCTTCGGGGCCCGGGCCCCGGTGTCTCATGTCTAACACACCGGGTCGGAACCCCGCCCGGTGCACGGTCAGTTCGAGGGCGTCCTGGTGTGCAGGGCTTCGGCGAGGGCGCGGCGGCAGAGGGAGTCGGCGTGCCGGGTGGTCTCGGGTTGCCGGTAGCGGCGGGCGAGGTCGAGGGTGGTGCGGACGGCGGTGTCGAGGCCGATCCGGTGGCCGACGGAGACGTAGACGGGTTTGACGCCGGGCTGGGTGCGCACCGCGCGGCCGACCTCCTCGCCGGTGGCGGGGTCGGTGAGCGGGGTCCAGGAGCCGCGGGCCGCCTCGGGGTCGTGGTGGTCGAAGGTGAAGGGGGTCTTGGCGACGCCGAGGGTGCGCAGTCCGGTGAGGACGCCGAGGTGGCTGGCGAGGCCGAGGCGGCGGGGGTGGGCGAGGCCGTAGCCGTCGCAGACGACGGTGTCGGGGGTGCGGGTGAGGGCGGCCAGCGCGTCGAGGACGGCGGGGAGTTCGCGGAAGGCGAGCAGTCCGGGGACGTAGGGGAAGGCGATCCGGCCGACGGCGGTGGCTTCCTCGACGACGTCCAGGGTGTCCCGGTCGAGGAGGACGGCCGCGGCGGCGACGAGATCGTGGTCGTCGTCGTAGGCGACGTCGACTCCGGCGATGAGCCGGCCGGGGGTGCCGTCGTCCTGGGCCCGGACGAGCGGCCGCAGTCGTTCCTGTTCGGCGAGCGCCTGGGCCTCGGTGGTGGGCCAGTCGGCGGGGATGGGCACGGTCGGTTCCCCCGGGTCTGCGTGGTGTCGGACGGGTCCCACCGTACCGAGGGGTGCGGACGACCCCGGGGTGAGCCCGTGCGCCCCCTGTGCCCCCGGCCTCGCGGGCTAGCCTGGTCGTGCCGAACTCCCTTGCCGGGTACGACTTCTGGCACCGGCATCATTCCCGCCCGTTTCCCCCGACGTGCGAAGGACCCCCGCCATGCCACGTCCGTCCGCTGCCCAGCTCTGCCTCGGCTCGTTCACCGTCGTCGCCACCACAGTGGCGCTGCTGGCCGTTTCGGGCGCCGCGGGCGTCCTGGAGGTCGCGGTGCTGGTGGGGTTCGCGCTGGCGCTCGGCACCGTGGTGACGGTGCTCTCGATGTCGGTGTCCGCCCGTTCGGCCGCGGTCGGCGACCGGTCCGGAGCCTCCGCAGCCGCCGCCGGGCGCGAGTACGCCCGGCAGCGCTGATCCGCCGCCGGGCGTCGTCCTCCCGCTTTCGCGGTCAGATCTCGGTGGTGACCACCACGGTCTTCGCGGCCTTGTCGTGGAGGCACTGCCGGTAGGGCTTGTCGACGACGCCGAACAGGCCGTCGATGACCCACCACAGGGCGGCGCAGCAGAGCACCGCCGGGAGGATGAAGACGGCGGCCCGGGTCCACGCGGCGGACTGGGTCGGCGAGTTGCCGTCGATCAGCATGGCGACGCGGATCTTCATGGCCTTCTTGCCGAGGGTCTGGCCGTCCCGGCTGAGCATCAGCGCCTCGTAGACGAGGTAGACGGCGCAGCCGAGCCAGAAGGCCTCGGTGGTGCCCTGGCGGGTGCTGAGGTCGACGAAGGGGCCGATGACGAGGACGCCGATGGCCTGCATCAGGACGTAGTCGACGAGGCGGGCGATGATCCGCTTGGGCCAGGTGCCGATCGGTGGCATGCCGGGGACGGGTCCGCCGCTGGGGGTGCCGTACGGGGCGGAGTCGGGGCCGTGGCCGGACGGGGGCTGGTCGTAGGGCTGCCCGCCGTAGGGGTTCTGACCGGGGGTCGGTCCGCCGTAGCTGCCCTGGTAGGCGCCGGGGCCCTCCCCGGGGGCACCGGACGGGGCGGGGCGTGGCGGTTCGCCGTCCGGCGTGCCGCCGCCCGGGGTGGGGGGCTGCTTGTCGAAGGAGGGCTGACCGCCCCCCTCCGGCTGGGGGCCTGAGGGGTCGTGGGTGCTCATCCCCCGAGTAGAACATCGCGGATTCTCAGCTTTTGGGACATTGTGTCTGTTTTGCTGTCGCGCACCCGAGAGTGGACCGGAGGGTGGACCGGAGGGGACCAGCGGGTGGGCCCGGGACGGCAACGGCCGCCTCAGCTGCGGACCACCCGGGTCCGGGCCGCCCGGTCCTGCCAGCCACGCCGGGCCGGGCGGTCGAACACCGGCCAGACCAGGCCGAGCAGCAGTACGGTGCCGAGCTGCCGGACGAGCCACCGCAGCAGCGAGCGGCCGAGGCTCGGTCTGGTCCGTCCACCGGAGGCGCCGGCGTCCACGACCCGGATCCGGGCCAGCCGTTTGCCGAAGGTCTGGCCGGTCCGGGCGATCGGCAGCACCTCGTAGACGAGGCTGACGAACACCAGGATTCCGACCAGGGCGGCGAGCTTGCCCAGCACCACGTCGTCGACCAGCCAGACCTGCACGTGGCGGCGGGCGAGGGAGCTGGCCATCCTGGCCTGGTCGACCTTCTGCTGGAGGTGGTCGGAGACCGAGCTGCCGAGCGGGATCCCGGCCGCGACGGCGACCACCAGCAGCACCGCGGTGTCCACCACCCGGGCCACCAGCCGCCGCCCCAGCCCGGCGGGCACCGGGGGCGCCGGGGGTGCCGACCGGCGGCGGACGGCGGACTCCCGGGCCGGCCGCGCCACCGGCAACGCGGCGGCGGCAGCGACGGCGGGGACAGGCACGGGCACCGGGGCGGGAGCCGGCACCGGCACCGCGGACGCCACCGTACGAACCGGCGCCGCCCCGGGCTCGGCGGCCACCTCGGCCGCCACCTGGGCCGCCTCTTCGACCGCCACCGCGGCGGTCGGCGCCGTCACCTCGCGGACCGGGCCCGTCACGGCGGGCGCGACGGCCACCGCCGCTTCCACGGCAACCGCAGCACGCTCCCCCTCCGCGCGCCCCTCTTCCTCCTCGAGCGCCCCCGGAAGCACCCCCCAGGACACCCAACGCGGCGCCCCACCGGTCTCCATCAGGCCTCGCTGCGCCCGCGGATCGGCCTGCCAGCCCGAGGCACCGGCAGCATCGGCGGCAGCGGCCTCGGCGGCCCCGCCCACCCCGGGACCCTCCTCCGACGCGGGCTCGACGGTCCGGAACACCGGCCCGCCGATCACCTCGGCGACCCGCGGCCCGACCACGAAGGACGCCCCGCCCGTGGTCTGGTCCAGGTACACCGGCCCGGTGTCCCCCGCCCCCTGAGCCTCCCGCGCGGGCGATACCGACACAGGCACAGGCACGGACGCCGACACCGGCACCGGCACGACCCCCGGTGCCGGCGACTCCGACCGCGCCAGCGGCACCGGCACCACCGGCGGCGGCACCGCCCGCGCGGCCGCGGTGCCAGGGCCGGGGCCGGGGGCGGGGCCGGGGGCGGGGGCGGCCCGCCGGGTGGCGTACCGGGGCGGCTGCAGCACCTCGCCCTCGACGGGGGCAGGCCGGCTGGTGCCCGGCACCCAGGCCGAGCCGCCCCAGTAACGGACGAACCCGGGGATGGACGGGTCGGGGTAGTA
This sequence comes from Kitasatospora sp. NPDC029367, assembly GCF_055569135.1. Classification (NCBI taxonomy): domain Bacteria; kingdom Bacillati; phylum Actinomycetota; class Actinomycetes; order Kitasatosporales; family Streptomycetaceae; genus Kitasatospora; species Kitasatospora sp. NPDC029367. The sequence goes on along the minus strand of NZ_JBVHYH010000004.1, from coordinate 25,131 downwards.
GCCGGGCTCGGGTGCGACGGCCGGGTCGCCGTCGGCGGCGAAGGGGCGGTCCGCCATGGGGGTCTTCTCTCCTGTCGGGCCTTGACGAGGGCCGTTGAGGGGCGGGCCTCGGCAGATCCAAAGTCGGCAGATCCAAAGATCGGAACGTGGTCGGAACCGGGTAGGTCCGAGCACAGGGCCACGCCGCCGCCCGCACACGCCCGCGTACGCCCGGGGGCATACGGGGCGCTCGGGGCGTGGGGGCACCACCGAAGGCGGACAGTCGCCGGACAGTCACAAAGGGTAGTACCTCGCCGGAGCCCCGAGGGAAAACCGACGATTCCCCGGACAGCGGAGGCCCGCCCGGGGTAAGGGCCCACCCGGGGCGGGAGCCCCCGCCCCACCGCCCCGCCGCCCCGCCCAGCGGCAACGCCCCCGCCGCGACACCCCCGCCACCCAAAACTTCCCGAAGAAATCCCGGAAACGCGTGTAAGACCCGGCGCGAACCGCCCTCTCAAAGGTCACAGGGCCCGGAACCGGGCACGAACCGAAGGCAGAGAGGAAGACGATCATGGACCGCCCCGTTAGCGTCGTGGAGCACGAGCTGGAGCTGAACCTGGTGCTCTCCCCGGAGCACAGCGTCCCCGTCCTGGCCCGGCTGACCTACGGCAGCCACGACCCGTACGCCGTGTACATCACCTTCCACCTGGACACCGGCTCCCCGGTGACCTGGGTGTTCGCCCGCGAGCTGCTGGTCGAGGGCACCTTCCGCCCGTGCGGCCAGGGCGACGTGCGGATCTGGCCGACCCGTTCGGGCCGACGCAGCGTGCTGTGCATGGCGCTGAGCTCCCCGGCCGGGGACGCGCTGCTGGAGGCGCCGCTGCCGGTCGTCGCGGCCTGGCTGGAGCGGGCGCACCGGCTGGTGCCGCCGGGCAGTGAGCTGGCCGCCCTCGACATGGACGGCTCGCTCGCCGAGCTGCTCGCGTAGGCGTGCGGGAGGTACGGGACGGGCGAGGCGTACGGGTCGTGCGCCGCAGCGTGCACTGGACCGTCCAGCAGCACCGGCACAGCAGCGACGGCGCCCCCGTCGGCTCAGCGGGCCGCGGGGGCCTGCTGACGACCGCGGGTGGCGTCCGGGCCGCCGCCGCCGTCGCGCTGTCCGGGCAGCCGGACCAGCGGGGCGCCGGCGGAGCGCCGGCGTGCCCTTATCCGGATGGCGGCGGCGAGCAGGAAGCAGAGGCCGACCCACGGATAGATCGAGGTCGGCAGCTGGCTCAGCGGTGACATGTGGAGCACGGCCGCGCCGACCGGCTTGGCGGCCCACATCGCGAAGGACAGGAAGGCCAGCAGGGTCGCCCAGAACGCGGCCCGCCAGCGCAGTCGGCGCACGCCGGCCGGGCGGGCGCGCTCGACGGAGGCCTCGGCGGCGAGCAGGACGAGCACCGGCACGCACCAGACCCAGTGGTGGGTCCAGCTGATCGGCGAGATCAGCACGGCCGTGACGGCGGTGACGCAGAAGCCCCAGGCCTCGGCCCGGGGCAGCCAGCGGCCGCTGCGGACGGCCCAGGCGGCGACGGCGAGGCCGGCCACCGCGGCCAGGCCCGCCCCGAGGGTGGCGAGGAAGCCGGGGTCGGCGCTGTGCAGCAGGCGGGCGAAGGCGCCGCGCAGCGACTGGTTGTCGACGATCTCGGTCTTGCCGACCCGGGAGGAGTCGTAGAGGTACTTGGTCCAGAAGCCCCAGGTGGCGTCGGGGAGGAAGAGCGCGCCGATCAGGAAGGTGCCGAGGAAGGTGAGGGCGGCGGTGAAGGCGGCCCGGACCCGGCCGGTGACCAGCAGGTAGACGGCGAACAGGCCGGGGGTGAGCTTGAGGCCGGCGGCGATGCCGATCGCGATGCCCTTGCTGCGGTGGGCGTCGGACCGGGTGAGGTCCCAGAGGATCAGGCAGCCGAGCGCGAGGTTGATCTGGCCGTACCGGAGCGTGGTGAAGACGGGTTCGAGCCAGACGCCGAGGCCGGTGATCAGGACCACGCCGATCGGCCGGAGTTCGCGGCGCGGCCAGCCGACCAGCTTGAAGGACAGGTGGGCCATCAGCGCGAGCAGCCCGAGGTTGCCGAGAGTGATCACCACGCGGAGGACGGGGATCGGCAGCCAGGTGGTCGGGACGAACAGCATGGCCGCGAACGGGGGGTACGTCGCGGGGAGGTTCCACTCGGTGACGCGCAGCGCGTAGAGGTCGGTGCCGTTGGCGACGGCGGCACCCTCGGCCCGGTAGACGATCATGTCGACCATCGAGGTGTGGACGAAGTGGCGGACCACTGCGTACACGACCAGCGACAGCAGTGCCACGGACGAGGCGATCAGCATCGGGCGGCGGGGGGCCTCACGCAGTGCGCGCACGGGGGCACCGAGCGCGACGCGCAGCCGGTCGGACAGGGGAACGGGCGACGGGGCGGGTACCGTCCGCACCGGGCTGCGCTCGTCTTGCACCGCTGTCACTGTCCACTCCGTCCACCGCTCGGCCAACCAGCGACGATACCGGATGCGACCCATCCCGTCCTGGGCGCGATCAACTACTCACAGTGACGAAAGGGCCCCGGCCGACCGTGCTCGGCTGCGGGCTGAGCACGGGCGTCCGGGGCGGTCCAGGGCGCCGGACCCGGGCAGGGGGCCGGACCCGGGCTGAGCGCCTCAGCCGGTGTAGCGGCCGAGGGCCCGGGTGAAGTCCAGCGGCTGCTGGACGATGCTGCTGCAGCTGGCGTCCGCGGAGGCCTTGGCGCCGCCGGCGCAGGCCTTGTCCCGGGTGCCGGACCACATGGCCAGCCAGGCGAGGTGCTTGCCGGCCGCGAAGTCGGCCAGCTGCTCGGCGTCGGCCACCGTGAAGACCTCGCTGGCGACGTCGTTCACGCCGATCATCGGGGTGACCGCGACCTTGCGCCAGGCGGCCGCGTCGTCGAGCCCCAGCACGCTCTTGACCTGGGCCTGGGTGGCGGTGGCCGCGGCGATCGCGTACGTGCCCATCCGCCCCTGCGGGTCGGGGGCGACGCCGTCGCCGAAGTCCATGGCCATGATGTTGACGGCACCGACCGCGACACCGGCGGCCTTGGCACCGGCGACCAGGTCGACGCCGTCCTGGGTCAGGCCGGAGGGCAGTGCGGGCAGGGTGAAGGAGACGTCGAGCGGCCTGCCCTTCGCGGCGGCCTCGCGCTGGAGCTGGGCGACGGCCTGGGCCCGCCGGGTGTTGGCGGCGCTGTCGGCGATCGCGCCGCCCTCCACGTCGAAGTCGAGCCGGGTCACGCCGTACGCGTCGATCACCGTGCGGTACGCGGCGGCCAGGTCGGCGGTGGAGCCGCAGGCGAGGGCCAGCTCGCTGCCGTTGGCGCCGCCGAAGGAGACCCGGACATCGCCGCCGATCGCGCGCAGGGCCCCGATCTGGGCGGCCACCGCGTCGGCGGACAGGTCGCTGACCCCGCCCCACTTGGGTACGCAGCCGCCACCGGAGACCACGAAGGCGAGGTTGAACCGCTTCACCCCGGTGGCCTTGGCGGTGGCGACCAGGTCGTAGGGCGGGTAGAGCGAGGTGTCGACGTACGGGGCGAAGCCGCCCCCGGCGCCGGCCGGGGGTACCGGCACACCGGTCGCCGTGGGGGTGGCGGTCGGGGTCGCGGTCGGGGTCGGCTTCGCGGTGGCGGTCGGGCTCGGCTTCCCGGTGGCGGTGGCCGAGGCCGAGGCGGTCGCGGTGGGCGAGGCCGGGCCGGTGGGCGAGGGCGTGGGGGTGGTGGTCGGACGCCCGGAGGGGGTGGGCGCGGGGCCCTCACCGGCCTTGCAGGAGGCGTTGTCGATCAGGCAGTTCCCCGGCTCGGCCTGCGCCGCGCCGGCGCCCTGGGCGACGAAGCCGACCACCACACTCTTCCCCGGGTCCAGCCGCCTGCTCCAGGCCTCCGGCCGCACGGTGACGTGCTGCCCGGCGGCGGTGAAGGTGGCGTTCCAGAGCGAGTCGATCTTCGCGCCGGCCGGCAGGTCGAAGCTCAGCGTCCAGTCCTCGATCGGGTCGGCGGCCGGGTTGGTGACCAGGTACTGGCCGGTGTAGCCGGCGTCCCAGCTGCTGGTCCGGCTGAACACGGCGCCGAGCGGGGCGGCACTGGCCGCGGAGGCGAGCACCACGGTCCCGCCCGCGACCAGGACGGCGGCGACCGCCGAGGCCCCGATGATCGTCCCCTTACGGCTGCGCCTGCGGCGGCCGGAACGGCGGGTGGGTCGGGTGGTCATGCGCGTTACCTCCGCGGGTGCCTGCGGTCGGCACCGTTCGCCGGTGCCTGCGGTCGGCCGCAGTCCGGACGGGCCGCGCACGGGTGCGCGGGGACGTCCCGGGCGGCCGGCCCGGCTCGGTCGGGTGACCGGCGCGACCGACGCTAGCCGCGCCCGGGGGCCGGAAGCCGTGGGCTGAGCGAGGGGTGAAGGTCCCTTAGGCCGCAGTTAAGGAAGAGGTCCGCCCAAGGAAGAGGCCCGCCGAGCGGCGGACCACGGGGCGCAGCCCGTACGACGACCCTCCCGCCCCACCCACCGTCACTTCGGGAACAGCGCGCCCCGGGTCCGCCGCCGGCCGGCCCGGGTGGTCGGGGCCTCCGTCGGGCGGGTGCGCAGCCGCAGCCTGGTCTCCGCGCCGCCGAGCACGGCGGAGCGGCCGAGTGCCAGGTCCCCGCCGGTGGACTCGGCGAGCTTGCGCACGATGTCCAGCCCGAGGCCGGTGGAGCCCTCGCCGCCGTGGCCCTCGCCGCGCTTGAGGGCGGCGGCCGGGTCGCTGTAGCCGGGCCCGGCGTCGCCGACCAGCACGATCACCGAGGAGTCGGTGACCAGGACGTCCACCGAGAAGGCGGTGCCGACGGCGGTGTGCCGGAAGACGTTGCCGAGCAGGGCGTCGACCGCGGCGGCCAGGTCGCCGCGCTGGACGGGGACGGGTGCGGCGCGTTCGGCACCGGCCAGTTGCCAGCGGCGGCCCTCGTCCTCGGCCAGCGCGGACCAGAAGCCGACCCGTTCGCGGATCACCTCGGCGGCGTCGCAGCCGACCGCGACGGCGGGCGCGTCCTCGGGGGCGCGGCGGGCGGAGCGGATGATCTGGTCGACCTCGCGCTCCAGTTGGGCCACCGCGTGCCGGGTGGCGTCGGCCGCGTCGCCGTCGCCGAGGGAGGCGGCGTTGAGTCGCAGCACGGTCAGCGGGGTGCGCAGCCGGTGCGACAGGTCGGCGGCCAACTCGCGCTCGGCTGCCAGGAGTTGGACGACGCGGTCGGCCATGGCGTTGAACGCGTGGGCGGCCTCGCGGAGTTCCTCCGGGCTGCCGTCGACCTGCTTGCCCGTCACCGGGACGCGCACCGCGAGGTCCCCGGCGCCCAACGAGCGGGCGGCGGCGGCGAGTCGGCGGGCGGAGGCCACGATCCGGCCGCCCATCCGGTCGGCGACCAGCACCGAGAGGGCGACCAGGCCGAGCGCGACGGCGGAGAGCACCAGCCAGGCGGTGGAGACTCCCCGGGTGAGGTCGCTCTCGGCGACGAACACCTCGACCACGGCGGTCCGCCCGGTGTCCACCGCGACCGGCTGGAGCAGCGCGTAGCCGCCGGGCACCGCGACGGTGAAGGCCCGGCCCTGGCCACCGGCCGTGGCCACGTCCGCCGCGCCAGCGCGCCCCTCCCCGATGGTCGGCCCGTCGGGCCCACCGGACGCCCCGGCCCCACCGGACCCCGCAGCCACCCCGGCTCCACCGGCCCCCGCGGACTCCCGGGCCCCACCGGCCTCCGCAGCCACCCCGGCCCCGCCCGGGGCCCAGGACTCCCCCGGGGGCACCGGCAGGTGCACCGCCATCCGGCTCTGGCCCCCCGCGTCGGTGCTGGCCAGCGCGCGGTTGATGGCGTCCTGGTCGGTGGTGATCGCCAGGGCCGGCCCGAGCGCCGCGGCCTGCCGCTCGGCTGCCGTGAACGCCCGGTCCCGGGCGGTCTGTTGGACCATCAGGCCGAGCGGGATGAGGAAGGCCAGCGCGACCATGGTGGTCCCGGCCACGGCGGCCTTGATCAGGGCCCAGCGCAGCGAGTGGGTGAACCGCTTCATGTCCGGTGCTCCGCAGTGCCCGCCGGGTCCGCCGGGTCCGCAGTGCCCCCAGCACCGGCAGTGCCCCCAGCACCGGCGGTGCCCCCAGCGCCCCCAGCCCCGGCAGTGCCCGCGACCGCCTCCAGCCGGACCCCGACGCCCCGGACGGTGTGCAGGTAGCGGGGGTTGGAGGCGGTCTCGCCGAGCTTGCGCCGCAGCCAGGAGAGGTGGACGTCGATGGTCTGGTCGCCGCCGTAGGTCTGCTGCCAGACCTCGGCGAGGATCTCCTTGCGCGGCACGACCACCCCGGGCCGGGCGGCCAGGAAGGCCAGCAGGTCGAACTCGCGCCGGGTCAGGTCGAGCAGCCGCCCGTCCAGGACGGCCTCGCGCCGCTGGAGGTCGATGGCCAGTCCGCCGACCCGCAGCACCTGGGCGACGGGGGCGGCGCCGCCGCCGAGCCGGCGCAGCACGGCGGCCATCCGGGCACTCAGGTGTTCCCCGGAGAAAGGTTTCACCAGGTAGTCGTCGGCACCGTCGTTGAGCAGTCGGACGATCTCGGCCTCGTCGTCCCGCGCGGTCGAGATGATCACCGGGACGTTGGTCAGTCCCCGGATCATCTTGAGCGCCTCGCTGCCGTCCAGGTCGGGCAGGCCCAGGTCCAGGATCACCAGGTCGCAGCCGACCTGGGCGACCTCCCGCAGCGCCTCCAGGGCCGTGCCCACACTGCGGACCGCGTGACCGGTGTCGGTCAGGTGGCGGATGAGCGCGGAACGTACGAAGGGGTCGTCCTCGACCACGAGCACTGTTGCCATGGCCCTGCACGGTACGCCATCGGCAGGCAGTGGTCTGTACCTCGGGGGCGGCTCCGCACGGCCTCCGGACAGTGTGCAACTCCCCTGCCGAACACCGGGGGTACCCGTCACCACCTGCCCGGAAGTACGGCAGGATGTGCGGACGATGCGGAACGGACTGGTACAGCTCTGCGCCTGGGCGGCGGCCACCGGGGCGGCGGTGGCGCTGTCCTGGCTCGGCGTGCACGCCGTGCTCGGCGGAGCCGCGTCCGAGCGGCCCACCGCACTGCCGCTGCCCTCCCCGAAGGCCGGGAGCACTCCGTACGGAGCGAGCGCCACCCCCGGCCGGACGCCGGTCGAGGACGCACCGTCCTCACCCGCCTCCCCGCCGGCCTCCCCGACCGCGAGCACGGCCGCCACCGCCGCGCACGCCCCGGTCACCACCGCGGCCGCCCCGCCGACCAGGAAGCCCGTGCCCGCCGCCACCACCCCGACGTCGACGGTGAAGAGCTACCCGGTCCCCGGCGGCCGGGTCGCCCTGGACATCCGCGCCGACCGGGCCTCGCTGGTCTCCGCCACCCCGGACCCGGGCTGGCAGATGCAGGTCTGGAACGGCGACCAGTGGATGCGGGTGGACTTCACCAAGGACAACCAGGCCAACTCGGTCTTCGTCTACTGGAACGGCCACCCGCCGGTCGTGGAGACGGCGATCCGCTGACCCGCCGCCACACCCGCCACACCCGCTGCCCCTCCGGCCCCCGCGACCGCCCCGGTCACCACCCCGCGAAGGCCTGGTACCCCGGCAGGTACGGCCCCGCGTACCCCGGCCGGTCGACCAGGGTGTGCCGGGAGCCGCCCGGCACCGCGATGGTGGCCAGCACCACCGAGCCGTACCGGTCCCGCACCTCGTACGGTTCGGCCAGCGACAGCGCGCCCCGGTCCACGGCGTAGTCGTACGCGTAGGGGACGTCCGGCACGCCGACCGCGAGGTCCAGCACCCCGTCCCCGTAGCGCTCCAGGTGTGCCGCCAGCTCCCGGCCGCGCGGGCCGATCACCTGCACCGGCGAGGTGAGCACGATCCGCGTCCCGGGCCCGGCCAGCACGTAGGAGACCGCCTCCGGATCGCCGGTCCCCGGCCCGGCGTACGCCGTACAGCGCAGCCCGAGCGCCGCCTGGTAGCGGCGGGCCGCCCGCTCGGCGTCGCCGACCACGAACACCACCGCGTCGGCGCGGCCGGGCGGCAGCGGGCCGGGGTCCTCCGCTCCCCCGGCCGGGCCCGCGGCGAGCAGGACGGATTCGGCGGCGGTGTCGGTCATGACGGCCCTCCCGGTAGGCGTACGGACCACCCGGCACCCGGGGTGGGGCCCGGAGCACGGGATCGTGGCTGGAGGGTGGCGCCGGGCCGACCTACGCGCAACTGTTCCGTTTCCTCCTGGTCAAGCTGCGCCCCGGAGCGGGAGAATCGGCGGCACCGCTGTACAGAATGCCCACCGGAGGACCGAGCCGCGATGCCCCCCGCCCACTCCCCGAGCGCCCCGGGCTCCCCCGACCCCGACCCGTCCACCCCCCAGGGCGCCCCCGCAACCCCGGCCAGCAGCGGCGGCGGCAACGACACCATCGACGCGCTGGACGGCCGGCTGATCCGGCTGCTCGCCGAGGAGCCCCGGATCGGCGTGCTGGAGTGCTCGCGCCGGCTCCAGGTCGCCCGGGGCACCGTGCAGGCCCGGCTGGACCGGTTGCAGGCCAAGGGGGTGATCAGCGGGTTCGGCCCGGAGGTGGACCCGGCCGCGATCGGCTACCCGGTGACGGCCTTCGCCACCCTGGAGATCTCCCAGGGCCAGGGCGCGGACGTGCGGGCGCACCTGGCGCGGGTGCCGGAGGTGCTGGAACTGCACACGATCACCGGGATCGGCGACATGCTGGTGCGGATCGTGGCCCGCTCCAACGCGGACCTCCAGCGGGTGATCGACCGGGTGGTGGGCTTCGACGGGATCGTCCGCTCCTCCACCGCGATCGTGCTGGAGAACCCGGTGCCGTACCGGATCCTGCCCCTGGTGGACCAGGCGGCCGCCGAGTAGCCCGAGGCCCGCCCAGCAGCCGAAAGCGCCCAACAGCTAGGCCCGCTCAGCACTTGGGCCCGCCCAGCAGCCGAAAAGCGCCCAGCAGCCGGGAACGCTCAGCAGCTGGGAACGCTGCCGCCGCTCTTCAACGCCTCCAGCGCCTGCACCGACTCGGCGAGCGTGCCCACCGGCACCAGCCGCAGCGTCTTGGGGGTGTTCACCTTGGCGTCCGTGCACTCCTCCTTGGGCAGCAGGAACACCGTGGCGCCGTCCCGGGCCGCCGCCTGGGTCTTCAACGGGACGCCGCCGACCGGGCCGACGGTGCCGTCGTCGGCGATGGTGCCGGTGCCCGCGATCCTGAGCCCACCGGTGAGGTCGCCGCCCTTGCCGTCACCGGCGAGCTTGTCGACGATGCCCAGCGCCAGCATCTGTCCGGCGCTGGGGCCGCCGACGTCGCCCAGGTCGACCTTGACCTTCACCTGGGCCGGCGAGAGGTGGAGGTAGCCGAGCGCGGCCGCGGTGGCGCTGTCCTGGGACTCGGCCATCTGCTGGGCGGTCACCTGCTCCGCCTTGGCCGGGTCGCTCTGCGGGTACACCGTCTCGGTCGGCCGGACGGCCTCGTCCTGGTCGAACCAGGCCCGCAGCCCCCGCCAGAACGTGGTCTGCTGCCCCGGGTTGGTGGCCGAGATGGTGACCATCCGAAGCTCACCGTCGGTGCTGCGCAGCGGCGCCCCGGTGATGGTGAGCACCGGCCGGCCCTGGTAGGTGCCCAGGGTGTCCGCGGTCAGGCCCGGCCAGGTGACGGTGTACGGCAGCGGGACGAAGGCCGCCACGCCGAACAGCGCGGCGACCAGCACCCCGCAGAGCGCGAGCGAGCGGGTCCGCGGGGACGGGAGGGCCTTGGGCAGCTTGGTGTCGGACACAAGGGGAATCCAAACACACCCGACACCCCGCGCGAGCGCTACCGCAGGGCGTCGGCCACCTCGGTGGCCGCCTCCACCACCCGGGGGCCGACCCGTTCGGGCACCAGCCCGTTGAGCATCACCACGCCGACGCTGCCCTCGATGCCGCTCAGCCCGAGCAGCGCGGCGGCGGCCCCGCTGGCCCCGGACTGCTCCTCCGCACGGGTGATGACGAAGCCCTGTTCGGGGCGGCGCTGACTGGGGAAGGTGCGGGCCTCCAGGATCGCCCGGCCGGCCGCGCTCTCGCCGAGCGGGTGGCGCAGGCCGGTGCGGTAGGCGACGTGGAAGTCGGTCCAGCTGGGCTCGACGACGGCGACGGCCAGGGCCTCGTTGCCGTCCACCAGGGTCAGGTGGGCGGTGGCGCCGAGGTCCTCGGCGAGGCTGCGCAGGGCGGGCAGTGCGGCCTCGCGCAGCAGCGGGTGCACCCGGTGGGCCAGCCGCAGCACGCCGAGGCCGACCCGGGCCCGACCGCCGATGTCGCGGCGGACCAGGCCGTGCTGCTCCAGGGTGGCGAGGAGCCGGTAGACCACGGTGCGGTTGACGGCGAGCCGGGCGGCCAGCTCGGTGACGGTGAGCCCGCGCTCGGAGTCGGCGAGGAGCTTGAGGACGCGGACGCCGCGGTCCAAGGTCTGGGAGGTCTCTGCTGTCACGACGGGCAGTCCTTTCCGCGGCGCTCGCGGGGCGTGCGGCGCCGGGCCAGAAGGTCGGTGTCGCGCGCAGGTGGGGGTGGCCGCGCTCGGGCCGTGCGGCGTCGTCCCTGACGACCGCACGGTCCTGCGGAGCCCGTCCCGCGGGGGTTGCCCGGCGGAAGAGCGTGGGGGAAAGGTAGTGAAGTAATTCCCGCGGCGGAAGTGGTTGTCCAAAATTCGGTCGTGATCGGCATCACCGCCGCCGGGAATTCCGGACAAATCATGCCGATCCACCGGCCCGACCAGGGCGCCAGTTCGACCCCGGTCCGATGTCCGGACACCCCGGGGGGGCGGCGGTCCGGGCCCAGGACTGCCCTGGCGGCCCGGATCGCCTGCCGGACCGTTACTTCGCCCACTCCCGGATCTTGGCGATCCGCGCCTTCAACTGGTTGGCGGTGGCCTGCGCGGTCAGCGGCCCGCCGCACTGGCGGCGCAGCTCGTTGTGGACGGTGCCGTGCGGCTGGTTGGTGCGGTGGTGCCAGGCGGCGACCAGCGCGTTCAGCTCCTTGCGCAGCTCGCGCAGCTCCTGGTGGGTGACCACCGGCCGCTGCTCGGCCGGGAGCTCCAGCAGGTCGGCCTCCTCGGCGGGCTTGGTCTTGCTGCGCTGGATCTGCCGGTGCTGGCGCTTCTGCAGCAGCATCTGCACCTGGTCCGGCTCCAGCAGGCCCGGGATGCCGAGGTAGTCCTCCTCCTCCTCGCTCCCCGGGTGGGCCTGCATGCCGAACTCCATGGCGTTGTACAGGACCCGGTCGAAGACCGCCTCGGAGCCCAGCGCCTCGTAGGAGAACTCCTCGCCGCCCGCGCCGTCCGGCCCGTCGTTGGCGCGCTCGGCCTCGGCGAGCAGCCGGTCCTCCTCGTCGAAGAGGCCGTCGCCCTCCTTCTTCGGCCGGTCCAGCACGTGGTCGCGCTGGAGCTCCATCTCGTTGGCGAAGCCCAGCAGCATCGGGATGGTCGGCAGGAACACCGAGGCGGTCTCGCCGCGCTTGCGGGCGCGCACGAAGCGGCCGACGGCCTGGGCGAAGAACAGCGGGGTGGAGATCGAGGTGGCGTACACCCCGACGCACAGCCGGGGCACGTCGACGCCCTCGGACACCATGCGGACCGCGACCATCCAGCGCGAGGTGCCCGCCGCGAAGTCGGAGATCCGCTGCGAGGCCTCGGCCTCGTCGGAGAGCACCAGGGTGACCTTCTCGCCGCTGATCTCGCGCAGCATCTTGGCGTAGGCGCGGGCCACGTTCTGGTCGGTGGCGATCACCAGTCCGCCGGCGTCCGGGATCGCCTTGCGGACCTCGGTGAGCCGGCGGTCGGCGGCCTGGAGGACGGAGGGGATCCACTCGCCCTGCGGGGACAGCGCGGTGCGCCAGGCCTGGGCGATCAGGTCCTTGGTCATCGGCTCGCCGAGCCGGGCCTCCAGCTCGTCCCCGGACTTGGTGCGCCAGCGCATGTTGCCGCTGTAGCTGAGGAAGATCACCGGGCGGACGACGTGGTCGGCGAGCGCGTGCCCGTAGCCGTAGGTGTAGTCGGCGATGGACTTGCGGATGCCGTCGCTGCCCGCGTCGTAGGCCACGAAGGGGATCGGGTTGGTGTCCGAGCGGAACGGCGTCCCGGTCAGCGCCAGTCGGCGGGTGGCCGGCTCGAAGGCCTCGAAGCAGGCCTCGCCCCAGGACTTGGAGTCACCGGCGTGGTGGATCTCGTCCATGATCACGAGGGTCTTGCGGGCCTCGGTCCGGTTCCGGTGCAGCATCGGGTTGACCCCGACGCCCGCGTAGGTGACCACGATGCCGTGGTAGTCCCGGGAGAGCGGGCCGGAGGAGTACGCCGGGTCCAGCCGGATGCCTATCCGCGCGGCGGCCTCGGCCCACTGCTTCTTCAGGTGCTCGGTCGGGGCGACGACGGTCACCTGCTGCACCAGGTGGTTGTGCAGCAGGTACGAGGCCAGGGTGAGGGCGAAGGTGGTCTTGCCGGCGCCCGGGGTGGCGACCGCGAGGAAGTCCCGCGGCTGGGTCTCGATGTACTTGTCCAGCGCACCCTGCTGCCAGGCCCGCAGCTTGCCCGCGGTGCCCCAGGGGGCACGACCGGGGAAGGCCGGGGAGAGGTGGTGCGAGGCGGCGGGCGCGGCGTGGCCGACGACCCGGGCGGGCTCCTGCTGCTCCGGTGCGTCGGAGAACAGCGGCATCGAGGAGGCGGCGGCAGTACTCACGGTCTCCGAGGGGGGATCATCGCAGGTCAGAGGCGGTTTTGCGGCCCCGTCCCGCGGTCGGGCGGCGATCGGACAACCCGCCCAGCCTACCGGCCCGGCGCCGCTCGGACCTCCAGGACGGGCTCCGCGCCGGGCCCGGACGGCCGGAAATCGATGTGACGCAGGTCACGTCGATTCACCCGTGGAACCGGGTAATCCCCACCGCCCCCGGCACTCTCACCAGGGTGAGGCCGCCCCAACCCCACCTGCCGTCGGGCGGCCCGCGCCGAACGAAGGGACCCACCCCTTGTACTCCGCCGTCGAAGAGACCGTCCAGGCCCGTCTGATCCTCTCCCCGCAGCGTTCCGCCCGGCTGCGCGTGGTCCTGTCGTACCTGCCGGAGGACCCGTACGCGGTCCGGATGGCCTTCCCGGCCGAGTTCTCGCTGGACGGGCCCGCGGACGAGCGGGCCGGCGAGGACATCGTCTGGGTGTTCGCCCGTCAGCTGCTCTCGGCCGGCCTGGAGCTGCCGGCCGGCGTCGGCGACGTCCACGTCCGCCCCACCCTCGACCGGCGCACCATGGTCGAGCTGCGGGCCCCGGAGGGCACCGCGCTGCTCCGGTTCGACACCGGGGACCTGCGCCGGTTCCTGTGGCGCAGCCGCCTGCTCGTCCCGGAGGGCGAGGAGCACCTGCACCTGGACGCCGACCGCGCCCTCGCCCAGCTGCTCGGCTGACGGCCGTTCGCCCGCTCGCCTCCGGGGCGGGTGGTCAGCCGTTCAGCCGTTCAGCCGGACTCCTTGCGCATCACCCGGTTCAGCCGGACAGCTTGCGCATCAGCCGGACCCCCTGCGCCGCCGTGAGGTGCGGCAGATAGGCCTTGCCGATCGCCCTGGTGATGCCGGGCAGCGCGGCCGGGTCGGGGTACGCCATGTACATCGGCCGGTACTCCGGCTGGAACTTCGCCTTGAACGCCAGCAGCGAGCGGAAGCCGTACACCGGTTCCAGCACCCGGCCCATCCAGTCCAGCATCCGCTGCAGACCGGCGGGCTCCTCGTCCTGCCTGGCGCGGGCCAGCGGTGCCCCCGACAGCGAGAGGAAGCGGGCGCCCTCGCCCTTGAAGCCGAGCGCGGCCGAGGCGATCAGGAACTCGCTCACGCCGCGGAAGCCGTCCGAGCGCCGCCGCATGAAGTCGAGCGTCCAGCCGACCGGCACACCGTCCTCGTACACCGGCATCCAGCTGGTGACCCCGTGCACCACCCGGTCCTGGTCCACCGCGACCAGCACCCGCACGTCCGGGTCGTCCAGCTCCTCCAGTCCGCCGAGCGTGAAGCCCATCTCGGGCAGGCCCTTCTCGGAGACCCACTCCTCGGAGATGGCCCGGATCTGGTCGCGCAGCGCGAGCGGCGCCTCCTGGTAGGTCCACCACTCCGCGGTGATGCCCTGCTTGCCGGCCTTGTTCAGGGCGGTGCGGATGTCCTGCCACTTGCGGCCGGTGAAGGCCAGCTCCGGCAGCGGCACCACGGTGTCCTCGGCGACCTGCACCGAACGCCAGCCGAGCTGCGCGGCCGCCGCCCTGGTCTCGGCGCAGACGCTGTAGAAGCACGGCGTCCAGCCGCGGGCGTCGCAGTAGCGGGCGAATCCGGCCACCGCCCGGGCCCGCTCCTCCGGGGCGCCGAACGGGTCGCCGGTGGTCAGCGCCACGGTGCCGACCACCCGGTAGGCGACGGCCGCCCGGCCCCGCTCGTCGAACCAGTAGTGGTTGCCCTCCCAGGTGGTGATGAAGGACAGCGTCCCGCCGCCGTGCTGGGCGAGCAGCGCCCGGGCCCGGGCGGCCGCCGCCGTGTCGGTGCGCAGCACCGGACGGCGGAACGCCGACAGCAGCGCGAGCAGCGCGACCACCCAGAACGCCAGCCCGCAGTACGTCTCCAGGAACAGCGCCATCGGGCCGACGGCTATCGGGTAGTCCGGCAGCAGGTCGTTGTACGCGGGCGGCAGGAACTGGGCGGGCAGCCCGCTCACCAGCCCGCGCACGCCTGCCCCCGGCTCGAACTGCCCGGCCACCAGCCGCCCGAGGCCCACGTACGCGGCCGCCGCCACCAGCGCGGCCCCGCCGACCACGGCGGCCAGTCGGCGCACCGCCCGGCCGGCCAGCCGCAGCCGGAACCGCTGCCGGGTGGCCAGCAGCAGCACGGTGGTCAGCAGCGGCAGCAGCATCGCCTCGACGAAGTACTGCACCGCGTCCCCGTCGACCGGCCCGGCCTCGAAGTACAGCCAGGCCAGCAGCGCGGCCCAGAGCACCTCGGTGACGACGCTGATCCGCCAGGCGAACCGCAGGCCCCGGCGCAGCCCCTCGGCGAGCACCAGCAGCAGGGCCGGGAAGAGCGCTGCCATCAGCCGGGCGGGGGTGTCGAAGATCCGCTCGACGGCGTGCGCCCGGGCACAGTCGTGCGCCGAGGCGGCGCAGAAGTCGGCCACCTCCTCGGGGCTGAGCCGGTGCGAGAGGTACAGCTCGGAGAAGGTGTTGAACGGCCCGCTGGCGTTGTCGTACAGCGAGGCGATCAGGGGCCCGCAGGCGGCGGCGACCAGGCAGAGCGCGACCAGCACCCGGGTCTCGCCGTGCGAGGAGCGGTGGGCGCGCAGGTACGGCCGGCCGCGGCTGAGCAGGGCGCCCAGGCCGAGGCCGAACAGCGCGCCGGCGCAGCGCTGGACGCTCTGCAGGTGCCCCACGTACAGGGTCATGACCAGCGGGACGAGCAGCACCAGCAGGTGCAGCCGGCGGCGCCAGAGGACGGTGAGCCGGTAGCCGAGCACCCCGGCCACGGCGAACAGGCCGACGGCGGGCCCGACCGAGGTCTGGTCGGCCACCGAGGCGGTCCACTGCTCCCCGGCCGAGGAGCCGAAGGCGACCAGCCCGGTGCCCAGCAGGGTGCCGGCCACCTGCCCGCCGACCAGCAGCGCGAGGGTGCGCAGCCGGCCGAACCGGCGCTCGGCGGCCGGGCCGACCAGGAGCAGCAGCAGGCTGGTGAAGACGTACGAGCCGATGCCCGTGGAGAAGAGGAGCGAGCTGGCCGGCGTCCACCAGCGGCCCTCGCCGAGGGTGGGCAGGCCGACGCCGACCCGGGCGAGCAGCCGCCCGGACGGCCCGCCGGACAGGCTGCCGGTCGCCGCGCCGAGGGCCCAGAGCCCGGCCAGCAGCGCCAGGGTCAGCGGCGCCGAGCGCAGCCGGTCGCCGAGCACCCGGACGGCCCGGCGGATCCGCTGCGGCCCGGCCTCCGGCGTCGGGGTGACCGGGGCCAGGTGGGCGTCCTGCGGCTGCGCGCCCTGCGCGTCCCGCCCCTCCGCGCGCTCCCGCCCCCTGGCGGTGCGCGCCGCCGTCCCGATCACCGGGTCAGGCCGGTCTGCTGGGCCAGCCACGGTATCTGCCGGACGATGCCCGGGCGGAAGACGACCCAGCCGTGACCTCCCGGCATGAGCTCGAACTTCGCCTTCATACCGGCCTCCTGGGCGAGCTGGTAGACCTTCTCCATCTGCGGTCTGAACTCCCCGTCGTGTTCGCCGACGACCAGCGCGACGCTGGTGTCCGGGAACTTCCGGCGGGCCATCACATGGGCGGGGTCGACCGCCTCGAACTTCTTCCCGTCGCCGCCGAAGGCCGCCTTGACGGTCTCCTCGCGGGTGCCCAGGGTGGGCTCCTCCTGCCCGGACATGTCGAGCACGGTGCCGTACACGTCGGGCGCGTTGACCCCGAGCTGGAGGGCGCAGGTGCCGCCCATCGAGGCGCCGCCGATCGCCCAGGCCTTCGGGCCGGTGGCGGCCTGGAGGTTCTGCTGGACCCACCGGGGGACGTCCACCGCGAGGTAGGTCTGCACCTTGGCGATCTTCGAGTCCAGGCAGAGCGTGTTGGCCCAGGTCGAGCCGAGCTGGTCGGGCATCACGACGATCGGCGCCAGGCCGTGGTGCTCGGCCGCGAACGCGTCCATCGCCGCGTTGATCTGCCCGGAGAGCACCCAGTCCCCGGGCTGCCCGGGCTGGCCGGGGAGCATCACGACCACGGGCAGCAGCGGCCGCGGGGTGGCCTGGTAGGCGGGCGGGAGGTAGACGTACGCGTCCCGGGCCTTGAAGCCGGACCGCAGGCCCGGGATCGGGACCACCGAGACGGTGCCCTTGTCGGGCAGGTTCGCCGGGGGCTGCCAGACCTCCTCCAGCACCTGCTGCGGCTGGGCGGAGACGGTCTGCGCCACCTTGGCGGCGACCAGGCCCTCGGTCCTGGTCAGCCACGGTGCGAGCATCACCCGCCCGTTGGGGAACTGGCCGAAGCCGGTGTTCACCTCGGAGGCGGCCATCAGCAGGACCAGCCCGCTGAGGCCGAGCGCCAGGCCCCGGCGCGGCCAGGACAGCCGGCGCATCCGGTACCCCGCCAGGCAGAAGCCCAGCAGGGCGACGGCTATCCACCAGGTGACGTACCGGGGGGTGCCCTCCGGGAAGGGGTGCCACCAGCCGTCGACGACGACCTCCAGCAGCAGGCTGAGCGCCGCCGCGGTGATCAGCGCGGCGGGCAGCCGGACCCGCCACCAGCTGCGGCCGCGGCCGACGGCGAGCGCGAACAGCGCGGCCCAGCCGGCCAGCAGGACGGCCTGCGGGATGGGACCGTGGGTGAGCGGCCAGTCGATCGGGTTCCAGCGGCTGGCGAGGGTGAGCGTGGTCATGCGGCTTTGCCCGGCGGTGTGGTGTCGGCCAGGAATCCGTAGGCGACGACGTTTCCCTCGTAGCCGTGTTCCTCGCTGTACGCGCCGCCGCAGGTGATCACCCGCAGCTGAGCGTCGGCGGCCTGGCGGTAGACCCGGTCGTCCGGGAAGTCCTTTCGGTCGTGCACTTCGATGGCGTACAGCTGGTAGACGGCGGTGGCGCCGTCGGCGCGGGCGATCTCGATCCGGTCGCCCCGGTGGAGTGCTCCCAGGTGGTAGAAGACGGCCGGTCCGGCCTTGTTGTCGACGTGCCCGGCCAGGATGGCGGTGCCGCGCTGGCCGGGGCTGGCGCCGCCGCGGTACCAGCCCGCGAGGTTGCGGTCGGCCGCGGGCGGGGCCTGGAGGTGGCCGTCGGGGTCCAGTCCCAGCTCGGTGACGGGGGCGTCCAGGCGGACGGCCGGGATGCGGATCCGGGTCGGGGCGGACGGGCCGAGCGGGGGGACGACGGAGACCGGGGCGAAGCCCGACAGCGACTGTCCGCTCGGCGCGGGCGGCAGTACGGGCGAGCCGCCGCCGTTCAGCAGCCAGGCGCCGAGCACCAGGGCGGCGCCGGCCGCCAGGGTGCCCGGCCAGGGGCTGCTGCTCTGCCGGTCGCCCACGGGTGCTCCCTTCTGCCGGCCCGGATCCCATTCCTGAGAGTTTGCTGGGAACTCATTCAATCGGATCGGACCCTGGGGCACGTCCTCACGACGGCCCGATCCGCACCCGCCGATCGGCAGGGATGACGGCTTCGGACCTGCACGGAGTGGGTGCGCGGCCACGGAAAGTGACCTTCCGCTTCCGCGTCCGGATGCGGCGCCCCCACCCGGCCCCCACCCGTACGAACACCTTCGACGTTTCGGTCCGCCGTTTCGGTTGCGTCAATCGGGCGATCGATTGCGACCGTTCGCTGCGCCTCTACGACCGTTCCGGTCCACATGCCATCCTGACCCGGTCACGGGCTCCACCCCCTCCGGGCCGACCGGACCCCCCGCGCGCCGCACGCACCCCGCACGCCTGCCGGACTCCGCCCGCCCGTCGAACACCTCACGAACGGAGTGACCATGGACGCGCTCTCCCGCCGAACCCTGCTGGCCGCCGGAGCGGCCACCGCCGCCACCCTGGCGGCGGGCTGCGGCAGCGACCGGGCCGGCGGGGGCGGGGAGCACGCGGCCGACGGCGCGGCCCCGGCCACCCCGGCGTCCGAGGGGCAGAGCGCCACCCCGGCCGCGGTCCCGCAGAAGCCGCAGACCGTCCTGCTCGGCGACGGCTCCACCTCCGACACCGGCCCCCAGCCCCGCCAGCCCGTCCCGGACCGGCTCCAGCCCGGCCAGCGGCCCCCGCAGTTCGTGGTCTTCTCCTGGGACGGCGCCGGCGAGCTCGACAACGGGCTGTTCGCCCGCTTCCGCCGGCTGGCCCAGGAGCACAACGCCTCGATGACCTTCTTCCTCAGCGGCCTCTACCTGCTGCCGGAGTCCAAGAAGGACCTGTACCGCCCGCCGCAGCACAAGGTCGGTGCCTCCGAGATCGGCTACCTGAGCGACCAGCACATCCACGACACCCTGGAGAACGTGCACGCCGCCTGGCTGGAGGGCCACGAGATCGGCACCCACTTCAACGGCCACTTCTGCGGCCCCACCGGCGTCGGCGCGTGGTCCCCGGAGGAGTGGGAGAGCGAGATCCAGCAGGCGATGGAGTTCGTGACGAGCTGGCGCACCAACACCGGCTTCACCGACCTGCCGGCCCTGCCCTTCGACTACCGCAAGGAGCTGATCGGCAGCCGCACGCCCTGCCTGGAGGGCCAGCGCAACCTGCTGCCCACCGCCGTCAAGCGCGGCTGGCGCTACGACAGCAGCGGCAACGGCACCCAGGTCTGGCCGCAGAAGATCCAGGGCGGCGCGCTCTGGGACCTCCCGCTGCAGGCCATCCCCTTCCCCGGGCACACCTTCCAGGTGCTGTCGATGGACTACAACATCATGTTCAACCAGTGCGGCCCCAACACCAAGGCCGACCCGGCGCTCTACCCGGGCTTCCAGGCCCAGGCCCGGGACTCCTACCTGATGGGCTTCGACCGCACCTACAACAGCAACCGGGCGCCGTACATCATCGGCAACCACTTCGAGGAGTGGAACGGCGGCATCTACATGAACGCCGTCGAGGACGTGCTCAAGTCGATCGCGGGCAAGCCGGAGGTCCGGCTGGTCTCCTTCCGCCAGCTGGTCGACTGGCTGGACGCCCAGGACCCGGCGGTGCTGCGCAAGCTCCAGAGCCTCGGCCCGGGCCAGTCCCCGGCCGGCGGCTGGGAGGCCTTCCTCGGCACCCCGGCCGCGCCGCCGGCCGCCTCCCCCACCGCCACCGCCACCGCCTCCTGACCGCCGGTCAGGCCCGGACCCGTACCCGCCCGGCGAGCAGCGCCCCCAGCGCCGCCACCGCGGCCATCACCAGCAGGATCACCGCGAAGGCGCCGGGCGAGCCGTCGGCCCCGGCGCCTTCGTGCGCCGCGACCGGCGAGCCGCCGCCCAGCGCCGCGAACAGCACCCCGGCCAGACCGGTCAGCAGCACGTTGCCCAGCGCGTCGCTCATCTGCAGCGCGGCCGAGTTCGCCCCCGCGTCCTCGGGCGCGGAGAGCTTCATCATCAGCACGCTGACGCTCGCGACCGTCAGCCCCATCCCGATGCCGCCGACGCCCCAGGCCACCGAGGCCACCCAGGCCGGCACCGCCGGGACCAGCACCAGCGCGGCGGCCGCGATCGCCACCGCCGTCAGCACGAAGCCGCCCCGGATCATCGCCTCGCGGTACCGCTCGGCCCCCGGGCGGCCCTGCAGCCAGGAGCCCAGCGCCCAGGTCAGCCCGCCGCTGGTCAGGGTGAGCCCGGACAGCGTCGGCGAGAGGTCGCGCTGGGTGGTCATCATCAGCGGGACGAAGGCCTCGGCCCCGAGGAACGCCCCCGCCGCCAGCCCGCGCAGCAGGATCACCGTCGGCAGCCCGCGCCCGGCCCGCAGGGTCCGCTTCGGCAGCAGCCCCAGCACGGCCGGGGCCAGCAGCGCCGCCCCCGCGACGCCGGGGAGCAGCCCGACCAGGTCCCGGCGCTGGCCGGCGTACTGCAGCAGGCCCGCACCGACCGCCGCCATCGCGGCGAGCAGGGTGCGGCGGCGGTCGAAGTCGGCACCCTTGGGCACCGGGTGCTCCCGCTCGGAGCGGGCCAGCGCCGGGCCCATCACCGCCAGCGGCAGCAGGATCAGCACCGGCACCGCCAGGAAGACCCAGCGCCAGCCGAGGTGCTGGGTGACGGCCCCGGAGACCAGCGGCCCGACGATCGAGGGCAGCACCCAGGCCGAGGAGAAGGCGGCGAACACCGCCGGCCGCAACCGCTCCGGGTAGGCCCGGCCGACCACCACGTACAGCGCGACGATCACCAGCCCGCCGCCCAGCCCCTGGATCGCCCGCCCGGCCACGAACACCCACATGCCCGGCGCCGTCCCGGCCACCACCAGGCCCGCGCCGAACACCGCGATGCCGGTGAACAGCGGCCGGAGCGGGCCGCGCCGGTCGCACCACTGGCCGGAGACGACCAGGGCGAACAGCGTGGTGGTGAAGTAGCCGGAGAAGGCGAAGGCGTACAGCCCCAGGCCGTCCAGCTCCCGGGCCGCGGTCGGCATCGCGGTGTTGACGGCGGTCGCCTCGAAGGCGATCACCAGCACCACCGACACGATCCCGAGCGTCAGGGCCCGGAAGCGGCCGCTCATGACCCCGCCCCCGGGGTCGGCTCCGGAGGGTGTCGAGGGCGAGTCGACCGAGGTGGGGGAGGCAGTGGTCATGGGTGACATCGTAAGAGCCGTCCGCGCCCTTGACTCCTGACCGGAGTCCCTGGCCGGATCCGTCGCAGGGCCTAGGACCGGCCCCGGAACAGGCGTCAGTGCAGCACCTTGAGCCCCACCACACCGCAGACGATCAGCAGCAGGCAGCCGATCCGGGCCATGGTCACCGCGTCGCCCAGGACGGCCATGCCGTAGAGCGCGGTGCCGACCGCGCCGATGCCGACCCAGACCGCGTAGCCGGTGCCGATCGGGATGGTGCGCATCGCGTACGCCAGCCCGCCCATGCTGAACAGCAGCGCGACGCCGAACACGAGGCTGGGGGTGAGCCGGGAGAAGCCCTTGGACGATTCCAGGGCCACCGCCCAGACGGTCTCCAGGAGACCCGAGACGATCAGAACGAGCCAAGCCATGACGGCCGTACCTCCGCAGTCCACAGCGGCCGGATTGCCGCTGAACTGCGCCGTCTTGTCGTCACCGGGTACGACGCGCTCGTCCGGGGTGGCGGGGGAATCAACCACCTGTTCCGACGGTAGCACACATTGCCACACAGAATTTACAGAACGTCATTGACCCCATTCGGCCGGTACGCCATCCTGAATTCACTGGCCGTGTGCCCGAGTGGCTCAGGGAATCGTCTGCAAAGCGATGTACGCGGGTTCAATTCCCGCCACGGCCTCGGAAACGGAATTGCCGGTCGACTGGAAGTCGACCGGCAATTCCGCATTTCCCGTTCCATTTCCGGCCGCCGCGGGAGCCCGGCACGACGGCCGCCGCACCGGGCGCGGCGGCCGGGCACCGGCTCAGGCCGTGACGGCGTCCTCCGGGCGGATCGGCAGCCGGCCCACCGGCAGCCCGGTGGCGGCCCGGACGGCGGCGGCGACCGCCGAGGGGGCGACCACCGCGGGCACGGCGCTGACCGCCTTGGCCCCGAAGGTGGCGACCACGTCCCGCTCCTCCAGCAGCGCGGCGATCCGCACCTCCGGAGTGTCCAGCGAGGTCGGCAGCCGGTAGCCGGTGAGCGAGGGGTTGGCCATCACCCCGCCCGAGGTCTGGAGGTCCTCCATCAGCGCCAGTCCCACCCCGTGGGCCACGCCCGCCTCGATCCGGTCCTCGATCTGGCGCGGGTTCAGCGCCCGGCCGACGTCCTGGGCGACGGTCATCTCGACCACCCGGACGGACCCCAGCTCGATGTCCACGTCCACCACCGCGCGCATCGCGCAGAAGGAGATGGAGACGAAGGCGTCGCCGTGCCCGGACTCGTCCAGCGGCTCGGTCGGGTGCGGGCGGCACTGCGCGGTGGCCCAGAGCTCCTTGCCCTCCAGCGCCTCCGCGACCGGCATGCCGAGCACCCCGTCGTAGGAGGTGATCTTGCCGTCGGCGATCTGCAGCAGCTCCACCGACATCCCGAAGTCGGCCGCGATCGGCTGCAGCAACTGGTGGCGGACCATCAGCGCGGCCCGCTCGACCGCCCCGCCGGAGACCCAGGTGTGCCGGCCCCGGGCGGAGGGCCCGGCGATCGACTGGTCGCTGTCGGCCGGCGCGATGTAGACCTCGCTGACGCCCAGCACGGTCTGCACGATCTGCCGGGCCAGCGTGGCGAAGCCCTGCCCGGCGTCGACGGCCGCGCAGATCACCGTGGCGTGGTCCCCGCTGACCCGCACGGTGGCGGTGGAGACCTCGTCCTCGCCCTCGGCGCCCAGCATGTGCACCATGCCGACGGCGTAGCCGATCCCGCGCCGCACCGCGGCCGGGTCCCCGGCCCCGCCGGGACCGCCCGGCAGCAGCCACTCGGCGTCCGGGTCGTCCACCGGCAGGGCCGGCAGCGGCTCGGCGGCCACCGCGTCCAGCAGCGCCTTCACCGGGGCCGGGCAGGTGACGGCCTGTCCGGTGGGCAGCGGGTCGCCGGTGGACATCGCGTTGCGGCGGCGGATCTCCACCGGGTCCACGCCCACCCGGGCGGCCAGCTGGTCCAGCTGGGACTCGTACGCGAAGCAGGCCTGGAGCGCCCCCTCGCCGCGCATCCGCCCGGCCGGCGGGTTGTTGGTGCGCACCGCCCAGGCGTCCACGAACACGTTCGGGCAGACGTACGGGCCGACCGAGAAGGCCGTCGCGGCGGCCAGCGCCTCGGCGGAGACGTCGGCGTAGGCGCCGCCGTCCAGCAGGATCTGCGCCTCCACCTTCACCAGGGTGCCGTCGGCGTCGGCGTGGTGGCGGTAGCGCAGCAGCGCGGGGTGGCGCGAGGCGTGGGTGTGGAAGGACTCCTCGCGGGTGAGGGTCATCTTCACCGGGCGGCCGGTGCGCAGCGCCAGCAGCGCCAGGGTGACCTGGAAGGAGAGGTCCTCGCGGTCGGTGGTGGCGCCGGGCACGCCGGTGACCACCAGGCGGACCCGGTCCGGCTCCAGGCCCAGGCAGGCGGCGGTGCGGTCGCGGTCGCCGTGCGGGTCGGTGGAGGACAGGTGCAGCTCGACGCCGCCGTCCGGGCGCGGCACGGCCAGGCCGGCCTCGGCGCCGAGCGGGGCCGGGTCCTGCCGGCCGACCTGGTAGAGGCCCTCGACGATGATCTCGCCGGCCGCGTCCGGGTCCCCGGTGCGCAGCGGCAGGTGGCGGAACAGGTTGCCGTCCGGGTGCAGCGCCGGCGCGGTGAAGGCCTGCTCGGGGTCGGTGACCGCTTCCAGCGGCTCGTAGTCGACCGCGATCAGGCCGACGGCCAGCCGGGCGGTGTCGGGGTGGTCGGCGGCGACCGCGGCGATCGGCTCGCCGTGGTGGCGCACCACGCCGGCGGCCAGCACCGGGCGGTCGGAGACGATCGGGCCGGCCGGGGCGCCGTCCGGCAGGCCGTCCGGGCCGGGCGGCAGGTCGGCCGCGGTGACCACGGCGTGCACCCCGGGCAGGGCGAGCGCGGCCGAGGTGTCGATGCCGCGGATCCGGGCGTGCGGGTGCGGCGAGCGCAGCACCGCGCCCCACAGCAGCCCCTCGGCCCAGAGGTCGGCCGCGTACGGGTAGATGCCGAGCGCCTTGGGCAGCGCGTCGCTGCGCAGCGGGGAGCTGCCCAGGCCGAAGGGCTCCGGTGCGGCGCCGCCCTCGCCGCCGTCCTGCTGGAGTGCTGCGCCGATGTCGGTAGGCGACGTCATGATGCGTGGTCGTCCTCGGGGAGCCGGATGCCGTGGGCGGGGGTGGCGCCGTAGGGGACGCCGGTGGTCGGGACGCCGGCCTCGGCCGGGGTGCCGTGCGGGTCCGCGTACGGGGTGCCGTGCGGGGGCGTGCCGTCGTGGACGGCCTCGGGCAGCGGGGTGCCGTGCGCGGGGGTGGGCTCGTAGACCGGGGCGTCGTAGCCGGTGTCGTAGCCGGTGTGCTGCTGGTGGCCGTCCGGGTAGCCGGCCGGCACGTAGGTGCCGTGCGCGGGGGTGGCCTGGTACGCCTGCTCGGGGTAGCCCTGGGGGTAGTACACCTGGTCGCCGACGGCCTGGGCGGGGATGCCGGGGCGCATCCCGGTCAGCGCGGAGGTGTCGTACACGCCGGTGTCGTAGCCGCCGTCACCGTACGGCTGCTCGGCGGGGGCCGGGGCCGGCAGCGGGGCCTGGGCCTCGGCGGGCACCGGGGCGGGGGCCGGCTCGACGGGCGGCTGCGGGACGTGCTCGATCCAGGCCTCGGAGTCGGCGTAGACGGGCGGTTCGACGACCGGCTCCGGCTCGGCGGCGGCCGGGGCGCCGGTCTCCGCGGCCGGGGCGGTGTTCCCCTCGGCGGGGGGGGGGGGGGGGGGGGGGGGGGGGGGGGGGGAGGGGTGGGTGGGGGGGGGGGGGGGGGGGGGGGGGGGGGGGGGGGGGGGGGGTGGGTGGGGGTGGGGGGGGGAG